>JACFNS010000346.1 GCA_019454705.1 Taibaiella sp.
GTTATGCTGTTTGCGTCCATCGCCTCGCTGAACGTACAGGTGATGGCACTGTTTATCTCCACCTCCGTAGCATCACTTACCGGACTCGTTGCACTCACCTCCGGCGGTGTTGTGTCGGGCGTTGTAGCGTTGTTAAATAAGGACAAAACCTCCTGGCCACTCAACGCCCGGTTGTATATCTGGACGTCGTCGATGAGTCCGTTGAACGCTATAGAGGTACCGGCTAGCGCACCTATGCTTAATGGCACATCATTAAGTATAGAGGCGGAAAGATTGTTTCTAGTTACTGTTCCGTTGGACAGATTGCCGTCAATATAGATGTTAACACCACTAGCGAGTGATGTTCCATCGTAGGTAAAAGCAACGTGGTGCCATACATTGTCGTCAACCTGGATGGCGCTATCTTTTACGATTCCATTAGAGGGAGAATTCCATTTATTAGTAAGGAATACACGCAACGAGCCGGGTTCAACATAAAAAGACCAACCAGTATAAGAAGGCGCAGCTCCATCTTTACTAACTATTGGGTTTTCAAGCGTAGTAGGAGCCAGCTTAATCCACGCCGAAACGGAGAAACTGTTTGTGCGTTCAAAGTCAAATGGGGTATCTGCTGTACTCACATAATCATTCACCCCGTCAAAGGAGAGGGCGTTGCTGATTTTACCAGTTGTCCAGACAGGACCATTGATTAGAACGCCGTTGTTGCCATTGCCTGAAGAATCTGCGGCGTTTGTTCCAGAGCTCTCGTCAAAACGATAGTAGGCGACCTGCGGAGTCGTATCGGATATAGTAAATGCGTTGCTCACGGCTGACATCAATCCGGCACTCGTTGCCGTCAGGTTCTTTGAACCCGCAAGATCGATGCTCAAACCACTAAACGTTGCAAGGCCGCTTGCATTCGTTTTCTGCACTGCCGTACCGCTGAGCACTCCTGTCCCTGAAGACAATGATATCGTAACCGAAACGTCGGAAGTGTATACATTGTTACCGCTATCATCCTGTAACTGTACCGTCACCGCAGGACTAATTGCGGCTCCTGCCGTTGTGTTCGTAGGCTGTTGGACAAATGCCACCTTCGTTGCCGTTCCTGCAATGGCGATGGCACTATTCATTACGGAAAACACATCTGTATTATCAAGGTAAGGACCGCGAACAGAATCGATATTAATTGCGTAATGTACAAAAAGCTCCGAGCCTGTACCTCTTGCATATAATGGAACCAGTGAGTTTGTGTGATTTCCAGAATTCCAGTACCAGTATACTGTCTCACCGGTATCAATTAGGTAGTTACTATTTGCGTCCTCCCAACTCGCCTTCCGCCCGCCGGTATTATAGACTATTTTCTCTTTGGAAAGAGTTGTAGAATCCACATTGCCAAGAGGCTGATCAGCCAATATCCCTGGCCCTGCAGTCAGATACCCAGTTTCATGATCAGCAGTTACAATAACCAGAGTATTGTTCCATGTGGCGTCATTGCCAGTATCATTTACCCAATCAGTTACAGTCTGAATAGCATTATAAAAGTCTTTCGCTTCACCGATCATCTGATTCATGTTATTTGCATGAGATGCCCAGTCAATAGCACCTCCTTCTACCATTAGCACAAAACCGTTCGGGTTTCTGCTCAGCACCTTAACTGTCGCCAATACACTCTCGGAAAGGGTGGGATTATCTGAATTATACCCCCCGCCATTTGCATTGTGATATACTTGATTAAATAAACCGGCTAATTTCAAAGTGGAAGATGTATTCGCGGCAGACATCAAGGCATTACCGCCGTTAACACCTGTCTTCCGCTCAACCAAAACATGCTTTCCCGCCTGGCCGCTTTCGGTTCTTAACTTGTTCAATATCTGGTCGCTTATGTAATTTGTGACGTTACCGCCAATCATAACATCCGCAGGAGGCATAGTTGAACCATGGCCTCCTCCGTATTTTGTATTAGTAGTAACTGAACCGGTGGTATTAGGATTTCCAAAAAACCCCTCGTCTGCTATGGCAAAAGTATTTATGCGAGAGTCATTATGAGCTACCCACGCCCCTGGTGTGGCATGTGATGCAGGAACCGTGCTAATTGCACCAACTGCTTTTCCTAATTCTTTCGCTCTCTCCCCAATGGTAAACAATCTTGTTGAACCATCTGAAGAGACAGACATCCGTCCGAGAGAAGTTTTAGAACCACTATAAATAGCTGAAGCAGTGCAAGCGCTATCCTGAGTATCAGGAGTAGTATTTACATAATCAAAATCGGACCACGCCTCCGTCGTATTATAGCTGCCCCCTTCAGGGAAGGTGGATACCATATATTTAACCCATGGGGGCCCTGATTGATATAAAGGCGCGGTGTCGCCGTTGTATTTATTTACTGCCTCAATATGTTTAGAGCCAAATCCGTCCCCTATAAATAAAATAATATATTTTGCATTTCCACCGTGCGCAAATCCACCGCCGGCCAGAATGAGTAAAACCAAGGCAAATAAAATAATACCTAGGGCTTTTTGGGAGAATTGTCTTACCCACTTTTGTTTTCTGTAACGGCTGTTATGCGTCATTTTATTTGTCCAACCTTTCCGTTAATTCGAAATACGGCGTAAAAGAAAAACTATCACTGTTTATATCATCATTGCTACCTTCAACAGCCAATATATTTTCACCGGGAAACAGTTCTTCTATAAATCCGCTTACATCTAACAGTTCACCGGGTAAACCAAACGGGTTTGAGATAATTGGTATGCCATTAAGATACGCAATGAACGGACCATCACACTCAATGAATAGTGTCATTTTTGTAACTGCATCTGGGTCATTGACTGTAAAATCCTTGCGTACATAAACAGTTAAATAATTGCCCTGCATATCTTCCAGATTGGTCGTAATCCCCTCCCGTCCATATCCAAAATATGAAGGTCCACTCTGCCATCCGCTATCATCAAATACACTGTGTTTCCATTCATCCGGAGGTTCTTGTACTCCTTTAAAATAGTGCCATTCATCACCTTCCTTGATACATACTTTTTCGGACAACAAGGCCAGCACCTCCCCTTCATCTAATGCATAATTGTAGATACGAACGTCGTCTATACTTCCACTGAAAAAACCCCAATCGTTATATCTTGCTCCTATGGCCATATAATTCCGTTCCGTTAATGGTACTATCACATTCCCCGATGGATGCGTTTGTGTATTCACCAACTGCCCATCCACATATAACTTCTGTTTTCCCGTAGTCTTGTTGTATGTACCAACAACAT
>JACFNS010000347.1 GCA_019454705.1 Taibaiella sp.
CTGGATTGGGTAACTACTGTACGGTATTTCTTCACCAGCCCCTTGCCACACTTGTTGCTGTATATGTTATCGCTGATTGCACAACAGAAGAATAGTAATGCACAATAATTTATGTTTTGTGGATATCTTATGAAATATAGATATTATATAGAGTATGCATAATATCTATATTTGCTATTGTGGAAGCCATAAGAGAGACAGCTAAAACCATACTACGTATATGAGGACGTTTATGACCGCGATATTATTTTTTTGCCTTTATTTTAATACAAGCAACGCATCTCCAACTAATCTGACGGATTTATCAGATCTCCTCCCGACGCATACAGCATACAAGTTTACAAGCTACGGGTATGGAGATGACGATAACAACAACTACTATAATAACGACGACGACAATAGTAATTACAACAATGATGACGATAACAGCAACTACAATAATGACGATGATAATTATAGTAGTGGCGATGATGATAATTACAACAACTATAACGATGATGATGACAGCAGTGAAATTCCGCTCGATGGCGGCCTTAGTTTCCTTGCAGCAGCGGGTGCGGGGCTGGGTATTAAAAAACTAAGAGATAACAGGGCTAAGAAGAAATCGGAAAGTAAACCTGAATAATAACAACATCTTATAAAATGGCGCCATCAGCGCCATTTCTATTTAAAGTCTGCTTGGTTATATTTGTATAAAACCATCGTATGCAGCGCATCAATCTACTGATACAGAAACTTGAGGAAATGGCAGGCAATGAACAGGATAACTCCTTACTGGATATAGACCTGATGCTGGACTACACAAGGGTATTGTATGCCGACCTGCTGGAAGTGCGCAAAAACAAGCTATTGGCTGCACAAGCCGGCGCCGAACCGGTTTCCACACCTGCTCTTGCTATACAACATGCAGAAGCAGCTACTGAACCGCCTGCCTCCGAGCCCGAAGCGTATATTCCTGACATTGCAGATGTACCTGTAATTGATATTCGCACCGGCATAGGCATAAACGATAAGTACCTGTATATAAGTGAGCTGTTCGGAGATGACAAAGCAGCTTATGAAGATGCTATCAGGCAATTGAATACCTTCTCTAATTTGCAACAGGCAATTAAATATGCAGAACAAGAATTGTCGGGTAAATATAGATGGGATAAAGAACAGCCAACGGTGCAATCCTTTTACAACCTGCTCAACAACTCCTTCTCTTCTATATAGGCGATAATTTTATCCGTAGCGCCGGTGTTTCCGGTCACATATTTACGCGCCGATATACAGGTGGCATTATAACCAATCCTGTCTTCCTCCCATTGTACAATCTGTTGATACATTGTATCTGCATCCGCTGCCACATAGGCGGCACCCTCATCCTGCAGGTCTTTAGCTTCTTTAAATTTATGGTATACAGGGCCATGAAATACGGGCTTACCATACACAGCCGCTTCGAGTATATTATGAATGCCGCTTTTGTTGAATCCACCACCTACATAAGCAACATCAGCATATTGATACAACCTGAACAAAAGGCCTATAGTATCTATCAATAATATCCTCTGGTCGTAATAATCTCTATCAATCCTCGACCACAATACAGCCTCTCCTTCAAACAACTCCATTAATTGCTTCATATGGCTGGTATTTGTTTCATGGGGCGCGATAATAATTTTCCATTCCGCGGGTAATTTGCCCATTACCTCTTTCAGCAGTTGTTCATCATCCGGCCATGTACTGCCTGCTACTATTACCTTATACCCAACACAAAAAAGGTGAACAGCTTCAACAGGTTGTACATTCAGGGCGGCACCTGCTACCCTGTCAAAGCGGGTATCACCGCTCACACTTACGTGTTCAATGCCTATTCGGTTCAACATCTGTTCTGACGCAGTATTCTGCACGAAGATGTGACTAAAAGCATTCAGCATACGCCGGTGCAGCCATCCATACCATTTAAAGAAAACCTGGTCTTTCCTGAATATAGCAGATTGCAGCAGCGTGGGGATATTCTTTTTTGCCAACCGCATCAGTATAAAGTACCACAATTCATACTTGACGAATATGGCCAGCGAGGGGTTGACATATTGAACAAATCTGGCTGCATGATAGGCGCTATCCAATGGGAGATAAAATATATAGTCGGCACCGGGATAATCTTTCCTTATTTCATAACCCGATGGTGAAAAAAATGTGAGCACAACGGCATGTCCGGGATATTTAGCCTTCAATGTTTCTAATACAGGCCTCCCTTGCTCAAATTCACCAAGCGAAGCAAAATGCATCCATATGCGGGGGCGTTTTTCATCTACCAGGGCATACCGTATGGTATTTAACAATCCCATTCGCCCACGTATAAAGAGCCTCGCCTTGTTGTTGAACAAAGATGCTACCCTGATACCCAGGGAGTAAAACCTTATGGCAAGCCAGTATAATACTACCGACATAATTATTCAAAGAAGAACTCTTCAGACTTGCGTTTGAAGATAGGTATATACCATCCCGCCCTTATTCCGTATAGTAAATCAAACCGGGCTTCATTACCTGGTTTACGTGCATCATACAACCAGTCTCTGCGGCCCTGCGTAAAACCGGCGGTAACATTCAAACCTACGTGAAAATTAAGCAGGTTATTATTAGCAAAATAGGTGTATCCTATGTATTGTTCAAGTATCCAACCGTTTACCAGCCTGTCATAGCCTTTCTTATAATCGCCACGCAACGAAGGAACTGTATTCTCCCTGTCACGGATGAACAACTTATGTTCCATAAAACCAATAGTTGTCATAGCCAGGATACCGTTATCACTATTCTTTTTTCCAATATTGAATATACGCCCGCCATGCAGCCCCATCATATAGCCACGCTGGTAAAAGTTGACGGTAACTCGTTCACCCGAACTGCTGATGAAAGTACCATACTTATCTACTATGTTGCTCAACAGGGAATCTTCGCGGAGGTTGTTACCGAACATGTAGTCAAACTTAGGTCCGAATACCCAGTTGGACTTGGTTTTGTACAACACCTGTCCCCCTACACGCCAACTGGTACCGTAACGTTCAGCCATATCTGCCCCCGGAAAGTCTATACCACCGTTAAAGCCCAGGATAAAACCCTTTCGGGCAGGTTGTTTTTCCAAACCAAACAGATCGTTCTGAGCGTTAGCTTGCAATGAAACAGACAGAAGCAACAGTACTAAAATTCTTTGCATAAGGCTACAGCAAACATTTATGCTGTGAAG
>JACFNS010000348.1 GCA_019454705.1 Taibaiella sp.
CAGGAACATGTCAGGTGGCACCAGGTTGGTACATGATGCGGTTACCAGGAAGCCGCCCGGTTTTACCATCTTCATGCCACGCAGGTTTATTTCTTTATAGCCGGTGATTGCTTTCTGGATATTAGCCCTGCTTTTCGTAAAAGCCGGCGGGTCCAGCATTACCACGTCATATTTTTTACCTTCTTTGGCCCAGTTTTTTAATACATCGAAAGCGTTTACAGTTTGGAATTTACATATTTCGTGATAGCCGTTCAGTTGTGCATTGGCAGTAGCGGTAGCCACGGCTTTTTCTGATATATCCAGCCCCAGCACTGACTTGGCACCGTAGTGCGCTGCATGTAGAGAGAAAGTGCCTGTATAGCAGAAGCCTTCCAGTACATCTGCCCCTTTTACAATGTGTTCAATAGCACGGCGGTTGTCCTGCTGGTCCAGGAAGTAACCGGTCTTTTGCCCGTTAACAATGTCCACATGGAATTTCAGGCCGTTTTCATTCAGTATTATGTTAGTGTCAAACGGCTCAGACAAGAATCCCTTTTGCTGCTGCAGCCCTTCTACCTCGCGCACCGGTACATCGTTCCGCTCGTATATTCCTTTCGGCTTAAAGATTTTTTGCAAGGCTTCCACTATCGCACCTTTCCATATATCAATGCCAAGGGCCAGGGTTTGTATAACAAAGTAGTCGTTGAACTTATCAATAATTAATGCGGGCAGTTCGTCTGCTTCGCCAAATATCAGGCGGCAGTTTTCTACATAACCTATCTGCTGCCTGTACTCCCAGGCGGCTTTAATTTTATTATAAAAGAATTGATTGTCTATCTGCTCGTCTTTATCTCTGCTGAGTATGCGTATCCTTATTTGAGAAGATGGGTTCACATAGCCCTTACCGATAAAAGAACCGTTATATGAATATACTTCTACTATATCGCCGGGTTGGCAATCGCCCTCTGTATCGCCCAGCTCGTTGGAAAATACCCATGGGTGCCCGTTTACCACACGGTCGCCTATTTTTTTGCGCAGGAAAAACTTAGCCATGGCGCAAAAGTATATAAACCCGCCGTCTCTTTCATTTTCCTTTTATAATCTGGGATATAGTTCTTTATTTTTGTGCCAGCCGATATGTTACAGAAACTCAGCATCAGCAATTACGCCATCATAGACCAACTGGAGGTACAACCAGCCGCGGGGCTCAACATTGTAACCGGGGAAACCGGGGCAGGTAAGAGTATAATATTAGGTGCGCTGTCGCTGATATTGGGCGAGCGGGCCGATACTTCCGTGCTTATTAATAAAGATGAAAAGTGCGTGGTGGAGGCCTTGTTTGATGTAAAGGGCAATGAAGCTTTTGAAGCTGCCCTGCGGGATGAGGATATAGATTATGAAGAGGTGTGTATCATCCGCCGGGAGATAAATACAAGCGGAAAATCGAGGGCTTTTATTAATGATACACCTGTGAGGCTGGATGTCCTGAACAGGCTTACAACGTTATTGGTTGATTTGCACCAACAATTTGACCACCTTTCGCTGGACGATAGCCATTTCCAGATGGATGTGCTGGATGCGGTGGCCGGTAATGGTGCATTACGAAAAGAATACAGCGGTTATTACGCACAATACAAAACCGTCTCCAAAAAACTGCAGGAATTACAAGCACGCAAAGCAGAATGGCAAAAAGAATCGGACTATAAACAATTTTTGCTGGACGAGCTGAATGAGGCGGCTTTTGCAACAGATGAAATAGAATATGCGGAGCAACAACTGAAACAGCTGACGCATGCAGAACGTATCCTTCAGGTGTTGCGTGAATCGGGCTATGTGCTGGCAGAAGGCGAGCAGCCGCTGGTGAATGAAATAAAAAGATTGCTGCAGCAATTAGAGAGTATCACAGAGCTAATGCCTGGAGTGAAGGAGGTTGCAGCAAGGATGAACTCTGTATATATTGAGCTAAAGGATATAGCCGGCGAGGTGGATGTACTAACGGGTAATGTGAGTGTAGATGAAGAGCAAATGCAAAGAATGCAGGAACGGATGGACCTTGGCTATAAACTGCTGAAGAAACATGGCGTGCAGAGCACAAATGAATTGCTGGATATACAGCAGCAACTCTCAAAAGAACTGCAGGCAAGCTTAGACATCGAAGAAGAGATAGCTGCAACCCAACGGGAGAAAGAGCAATTATATACACAGTTATCTGCTACGGCAGAGAAATTGTCCACAGCACGTTGTAAACAGGCAATCGCTTTTTCTGCAGAGGTAAATAAACTGCTGAAACTGGTGGGTATGCCTAATGCCTTGTTTGCAGCAGAGGTGAAGAAGAAGGAACAACCGGGAGAGCTGGGCATGGATGATGTGCAGTTTTACCTGGATGCCAATAAGAGCGGCAAACCATTGCCCGTGCATAAAGCCGCATCGGGTGGAGAGATGAGCCGCATTATGCTTAGCATCAAGTCGCTGACAGCTAAAGCCATGCACCTGCCAACGCTTATATTTGACGAGGTGGACACAGGTATTTCCGGTGAGGCGGCGAAGCAGGTAGGTGTCTTGTTGAAAAACCTGTCGCAGTACCACCAGGTAATATGTATTACGCACCAGCCGCAAGTGGCAGCGAGGGGTTCGCATCATTTGTATGTGTACAAGCAGGCAGAAAAGAACAAACCTATTACTACAAGAGTAGCTGTTTTAAGCGGTGAAGAGCGCGTAACGGCTATCGCCAAAATGATAGGTGGCGAAGAGCCTGGGCAGGCTGCACTGCAAAACGCCCGCGAATTAATGGCGTAAAAAAAGAGCAGGTGAACACCTGCTCTTTTTTTTTAACAAAATATGGGTTAGAACACCACCATCTTGCTCTTTGCAAATACGGTATTGTCTTTTATCACTTCCACTATATAAGTGCCGCGCGGCAGGTCTGCTTTTATAGACGAATTGCCGTTATTACTAATGCTGATATTATTGTTCCATACTGTAACGCCGGCCATATTCAGGATACGTACATTGGCTTGATTTCCTTTCAGCATAGCATGTTGCGTGCTTATTTCAAACGAGCCATAGTTGGGGTTTGGTGCTATGGTAATTACATCAGTCGCCAGTGGTATTGTGTTGGCTATGCCTACTGTTGATTTGTGCGTAGGAGAGCTCCACATGCCACGGCCGTAAGTAGCTGCCCAGATAGTATTAGTAGTGTTGTTGATCCCCAGGTCAAACACTTCTACATTAGGT
>JACFNS010000349.1 GCA_019454705.1 Taibaiella sp.
AAAGCAGCGTTAAACCCCGCAGTACAGGTAAAGCGGATATTGCCCGTCCGCCAAAGGAGGATGGTAGGGCCCTTTATATTTATGGACCATGCAGGACCGGTAGCAGCGGCACCATCACTGCCGGGTGAGCTCGACGTATTGCCCCACCCGCATATCGGCCTGTCAACGGTCAGCTACCTGTTTGGCGGCCAGGTGACACACCGTGATAGCCTGGGTGTGGAGCAAATCATATTGCCGGGAGAGGTCAACTGGATGACTGCAGGCAGAGGCATTGCCCATTCCGAGCGTTTTGAAGATCCCTCTGCACTGCAGGGTGGGCTGGAAATGATTCAGACATGGGTCGCATTACCCGAAAAAGACGAAGAGGCAGCGCCCTCGTTTGACAACTACAAACCCGAAAAGTTGCCCATATATACAGACACCGGTGTATGGATGCGGTTGATAGCGGGCAATGCTTATGGTTTGAACAATGACGTAAAAACCAACTCGCCGCTTTTTTACCTGCATGTAGTGCTGGATGCCGGTGCAATATTCGCATTGCCGAAAGAACATAGCGAGCGTGGATTTTATATTGTAAAGGGCAGCTTGGAATTGTCAGGGGTTACTTACACAGCAGGTCAAATGCTGGTGTTTACCAAAGGCGTAGACCCTAAGATAAAAGCGAAAGAAGCCACTACCCTGATGATGCTGGGTGGCGAACCCCTGGGCGATCGCTACATATGGTGGAACTTCGTTTCATCCCGAAAGGAACGTATAGAACAGGCTAAGGAAGACTGGAAACAGGGGCGTATCATATTGCCGCCAAACGACAACAAGGAATTTGTACCACTACCGGAAGATAAAAGCAAACCGGCGGGTGGTCCGCCGAGCCCCGGGTTGTTGTCATGATGCTTACATAAACGTAAACCGTGCATCTTTCTGAAAAACATGCTTGGAGTATATACCCCTGTATATGGGCACGGTATCCCCCACCTGCAATGAGTAAAATGTATTGGCGTCTACTTCGTGGTGCATATAGTTGGGGTCGTCAAAGCTGATGTAATATTGGTTGGTGTTGGGGAAAAACTTTTTGTCTATAACGGTTTTGTGCAGCACTTCTTTCCTACCGCAGTAGGCGTCTTTTTTAAAAGCATAAATCTTTCTCAGAAATATCCTTATACCCACGAAGAATATCATGCTTTCTATCAGTAACAGTACAAACAGGAAAAGGTCTTCGCCCACCAGCAGGTGGCCGAAGACTTCATAATCGTAGTGGTCAACATCATCCTTATATGCCGCCAGTGAAAAATAGATACCGGCAAGGATGAATATACCGAATACAAGTGCAAAGAAAGGCAGCCGTGTTTTATACACGGTCATCAGGTGGTATTGCTCCTCTTCGGTCAGGGGTACGGTATGTAGTTTATCAATATCGGGCATAAGTCACGTCAAATTACAAAAAATAGAATGGTCCCTATGCCGCAATACTATGATAATCCGCTTTCAATAATTAGCTTTAGACATAATGTTTAAACACATCTTTATGAAACAAATAAAATACACCCTCGCCGCATTGCTGGCACTTGTGCTGCTTAACACTTCCTGCAAAAAGGAGAAGGAGAACAAAATACCTGAAAACAATGTAAAGATAGGCGCCCTGCTCAGTCTTACGGGCAATTGGTCTACACTGGGTATAACATCTAAGGCGGCAATAGATATAGCGCTGGAAGAAATTAATGCGTACACGAGCAAAAATGGTTCAGTTTACCGCTTTAGCTCTGTGGTGTATGATACGAAGCTGGATGCCACACTGGCTAGTCAATATATAGCTGCTGCCAAAGGTGAGGGTTGCAGGTTTATACTGGGGCCACAGTCGAGCGCCGAAGCAGGTGCAGTGCTGAATTATGCCAACGCAAATAATATGCTGGTAGTAAGCCAGGGCAGCACAGCCGGAAGCCTGAGAATTGACTATGATAACCTGTACAGGTTTTGCCCGGCTGATGATGTAGAGGGCGTAGCCATGGGCAAGTCTATATACAATGATGGTATCCGCGCATTGGTAACGGCAGCACGCGATGATGCGGGCAATAAGGGCCTGCAATTATCAGTAGGCCAGGCATTCAATACACTGAACGGTATGGTATCTGTAACCGCACCATACAGCGCTGCTGCCAATACTGATTTTACAGCGCTGCTGGCGGATATCAAAGCGAGGATTGTGCAATACCAGTCATCTTATGCAACTAATCAGATAGCTGTTTACCTCGCCTCGTTCGATGAATGTGTAGAATTGTTTCAACAAGCGGCCTCCGACCCTGTACTCTCATCAATACGCTGGTACGGTGGCGATGGTACTGCGTTGAGCGCAGCTATCACCGGCAATGCGGCTGCTGCCGACTTTGCCATAGCTACCAAGTATTTCGCACCTGCATTTGGGCTGCCCGCAGAAGCTATAACCAGGTGGCAACCACTGGCTGACAAGATAAAAGCAAGGACAGGCATAGCACCCGATGCTTTTGCACTGGCTGCTTACGATGCTGTTTGGGTAATGGCTATGAGTTACAATTCATTTCCTAATGCTCAACCTGAATTCAGTCAATTGAAATCTGAATTTGTGAAGCAAGCGGAGCAGTATAATGGCACTACAGGCTCTACCCGGCTGAACTCTGCCGGCGACCGCGCCACAGGTGCTTATGACTACTGGGGAATTGTAAAAGATGGCAGCAGCTACAAATGGGTGGTTGTCGGCCAATCGGAATAAGATTAGGGAATTCCACTAAATAAGAAAGGTATCCCATAGGATACCTTTCTTGTCAGTAAGTTATAGTGATTACTTCTCCTTAGGAGTAAACTCCAGCGGCATGGTCATCTTCTTGCCCTCGCGCAGTATGGTTATGGTCGTCTTTTCACCTTCTGTAAAAGCGCCTAACGCTTCCATATATGTTTGTATGCCGCGTATCTCATGCTCACCCATTTGTATGATGATGTCGCCGCCTTTCAGTCCTGCTTTAGCAGCAGGGCGTCCGTCCGTTACGCCATCTATACGCAGGCCGCCATCGTTGAAGGAGTAATCAGGCATTACACCCAGTGTCACTTTAAAACGTACTTTACCTACCGTGGTTTGTTTGGTTTCGGTATAAGCGGGTTTGGGCATGGCGTCCATTTTAGCAGCTACGGTATATATGTAGTCCATAATTTGTGCCTGGCCTTCGTAGTTGATCTTATCCGCAT
>JACFNS010000350.1 GCA_019454705.1 Taibaiella sp.
TATATCCCTGAAATTGACAACAATTCCCCTGATGGCGGGGTCGTCCAGGAAATTGATGGCTACACCATCGCACCATATCACAGTACCGTCTTTTTTTATGCGGCGATACACTATGCTGATTGGCTTTCCGGGATTATCAATGACATTTTGTACATGTTGTTCCAATCGCTCCTGGTCTTCAGGATGAACATAATTCAATGTGCGTACTCCTATTACTTCTTCCGGTGTCTGCCCCATGATGCGGTAAAGCGAGTCGCTGGCGAATACAGGAACGGAATTTTCGTCCACTACCATAATGGCATCCGCACTATGTTCTGTCAGGGAGCGGAATTTATGCTCACTGGCTTTAAGCGCTTCTTCGTCGGTAAAACTGTCAACTATCCCCGGGTTGCTCATCAGTTAATATTCTTCGCCCTATTTTTTGCTGCATGCACTTTTCAGCACAGTGATAATAATTCACTTGTGCTTTTGCATCGAAAAAATCTGCCAATATTCTGTTTAAAAAAAATATCCCTAAGCGTATGTATGTTTCAACAAGATAAACATCACTATGATTAATTCCAACACATAATAAAAACCCTAAAACATTAAAATTGTTCGGAGTTATTACGGCATTTTAAATGTAACGATAAGGCCTGTTGCCTTAGCTTATACCGTAGCTGTGGGGAAAAGCAGCCCGTTGTTAACGTTCAGGTATTCAATAGCTTCTCCTGTTACAAATACGCTGCCTGTTATCAGCAGTGCATCATCCTTGCCCAATGCTTCGCGTGCGGCCCTTACAGCATCCGCAACACTTGGATATGCATCGCCCTGCAAACCCTGACCGGTGGCCAATTGCTGTAATTGTGCCGCAGGTAATGCACGGGGTATATCCGCATTGCAGAAGTAGTAGATATTATCTGCCGGCAAAAGTGCCAATGCAGATTGTATGTCTTTGTCTTTCACAAAGCCTGTAACGATATGTTTCCTCTTTGCAGTAACATGGCTCCATTGTTTCATGGCACCGGTAAGCCCTGCCGGGTTGTGCGCCACATCCGCTATTATCAGTGGTTCGTTTTGCAACACATCCCACCTGCCGCGCAGGCCTGTCAACTTCTTTACTTTCGACAGGGCGGATAGTGTCACATCAAGTGGAAGTTCAGCCATTCCTGTTGATATCAGTACTTCCCTGGCCGCCAGCACGGTTTTAATATTTGCGGCCTGGTAGTCGCCCAGCAGGTCGGTGGCCAGGTCGTGCATTTCCCTGCGCGCCCTGTGTATGGTTTTAAATGTTTGGTATTGCAGGTTGCTGCCGGTACGCACCATATCCCACATGCTTTCTGCAAAGTAAAGTACACTTTGCTTGTGTACGGAATGTTCGAAGAATACCCTTTCTGTTTCAGCGTGTTGTTCGCCTATCACAACGGGTACCCCCGGTTTTATTATACCTGCTTTTTCTCCTGCAATCTCAGCCAGTGTATTGCCCAGGAAGTCCATATGGTCGTAACCGATATTGGTAATGATGGAAAGCAGCGGTGTGATAACGTTAGTGCTATCCAACCTGCCGCCCATGCCCGTTTCTACAATAGCAATATCCACTTCCTGCTCGGCAAAGGCGGCAAAAGCCATTGCAACTGTTATTTCAAAAAATGATGGCTCAACCTCCTCTATAAAATCTTTGTGTGCAGCTACAAAATCCACTACCCACTCTTTGCTCACAGGTTCTCCATCTATACGTATGCGCTCCCTGAAATCGATAAGGTGGGGCGAGGTGTATAAACCCACCCTGTAACCTGCAGACTGGAATATGGCTGCCAGCATATGGCTGACACTACCCTTGCCGTTGGTGCCTGCTATATGTATGCTTTTGAAACGCTCCTGCGGATTGCCCAGGTGCGTGCAGAGTTCGATAGTATTAGTGAGGTCTTTTTTAAAAGCCGCAGCACCGATGCGTGTAAACATAGGCAGCTGCTCGTATAAATAGTTAACTGTTTGTTCGTAGTTGGTTGTTGTTTGCATCACCTCAGGAACGAGTTTTGAATACAAAGGTAATATTCCCAAACTGTTCTTCGGGTGCGGAGTCGCTTTTATTGAAACGGATGCTATTTACCTTTTTTAATGCCAGTTCCCTGAGCTGTGAGCTACTGGCAGACACAATGCGTTTATCTGTTATGGTGCCTGCCCTGTTTACTGTAATCCTGACGGTGACGGTGCCACCTTCTTTAAATTCTGCCTCTCTTGGCGGGAATGCTACAATATTACGTCCGCTTATGTTATGGCTGATGCCACCGCCACTGCCGGGTGTTCCTTCGTAATTATCAGCACCGGGAGTGCCGCCGGGTACCCCACGGTCACCATTGCCGGTGGTATTGCCTTCGCTGCTGCCTTTGGCATCGGTAGTTGCATTGTTGCCACCTGTGCCTGTGCTGCCTCCGTAAACATAGCGGGCTTTTTGCTGTGTGCTATTGCTGTTGGCAGGGCGGTCGCTGCGGTTACGTGTATTAGTGTTGATGCTGTTGTTGGTAGTGGTGGTTTTTTTTGTTTCAGTGGTGTTCACTGCAGGAGCGTCAGGCTCATTGCTCTCCAGCACGTTAGCAGGCAGGTCGGTATTAGCTGCGCTGCTTGCACTGGTGGTTGCTGCATTGTCCGGTGCAGGCTCGCCCAGGCTCATAGGCTGGTCGGTGCCATAGCCATCAGCAGAAGTACCAAGGTTCACCTCCATACCCAGTTCTTCTACCTTTTCTATATGCGGCGGGCTGTAAGTAATAAAGAATAACAGCAACAGCAATACGATATGTATTCCCGCCGTCCATATGGCGGCTTTGCTATCAACTGCGGGTTGTTCCTGTGCTACGCTCATTCAGTCAAAAGTAAAAAATAAGATGTAAGGGTAAAGTTAATGTATTATTTTTTTAACCGCTGAGGCGCTGAGACGCAGAGGAATCAGAAGTTATTTACAAATCTTTTAAAACCATCTTTAAGAAGGGGTACATTAAAGTTAACGAGAATGCCTAATGGTTTGTTGGCTAATTTAAGGTAGGATATAATTTGCGCATCAAATACAGGGTGCATCATTTCCACAGCTTTTAATTCAATAACGATAGCATCTTCTACTAAAATGTCCATCTCGTAAAATTTACCCGTGCTATGGCCTTTGTAAAATAGTTCAACTGCTATACGGTTAACACATTTTATACCTCTTATTTCGAACTCCTTCAACAGCGCATA
>JACFNS010000351.1 GCA_019454705.1 Taibaiella sp.
GCAATACCTGGCTGAGCTGTGCAACGACGCGGGGGTTGATTACCTGCTGATGGGTGGCAGCCTGGTGGTAGAGCACCAACTGGAGGCCTGTGTAGAGCGTTTCAAGGCAAATAGTAAAATACCGGTACTGTTATTCCCGGGCAGTCCTGCGCAGGTAACAGCCTATGCTGATGCGCTTTTATACCTTTCACTTATATCAGGCCGCAACCCCGACCTGCTGATAGGGCAACATGTAGTGTCTGCCCCTGCTGTAAAGGCCAGCGGTCTGGAAGTGATATCAACAGGATATATGGTAATAGACGGGGGTGTACCCACAACCGTATCCTATATGAGCCATAGCGCACCTATACCTGCCAACAAGCCCGATATAGCCCTGTGCACAGCCTGGGCAGGCGAATTGCAGGGCAAGCATATAATATATATGGATGCGGGCAGCGGTGCCAAAATGCCCATTTCGGAAGAAATGATACGCAAAGTCAGCACGCATATAGAAATACCATTATTTGTAGGTGGTGGTATACAGACCCCCGAAAAAGTATATAAAAACTGTAAAGCAGGCTCGAATATAGTAGTGGTGGGCAATGCCATAGAGCGCGACCCCCTGCTGATACGCGACCTGGTGCAGGCCACAAAAGAAGCTACAGCTTCCGTTAATTGATTTGGAAGGTATTTATTTATCATTTACCTTTGCAGTCCTTTAAAAAGAAATACACCCTGTAACAAGGGGCAAAAGCATAGTATATGAAACGTACATTTCAACCAAGTCGTCGTAGCCGCAAATCTGTTCACGGGTTCCGTAAGCGCATGCAAACGGCAAATGGCCGTAAGGTATTGGCAGCACGCCGTAAGAAAGGCCGTAAGAAACTGACAGTTTCCAGCGAAGCACGCCTGAAGTAATAACTTTTTAAAAATTACAAGCCATTCGTAACACGTTCAGGACATACGAAAGGCTGAAGCGCGAGCAACATATTGATACGCTTTTCCGCAACGGGAAAGCGTTTTCTGTTTTACAGGTAAGGTTTATATACCACCTGGTGCCGCGCGGGGCCGAGCTCTCACCCGTCAGGGCGGGCTTTTCCGTGCCCAAAAAGAAGTTCCGCAAATCGGTACACCGCCACAGGTTGCGCAGGCTGATGGTAGAAGCCTGGCGGCTGAACAAGCAGGAGGTGTACGAAGCAGTACCCGAAGGTCAGCAACTACACCTGTTTATACTATATACATCACCCGAAATGCAGGACTACGCCACAGTAGCCGCTGCAGTACAAAAAGGGATTGAGCAATTGAAAACAGTCATTCTAAAATAATTATCACAGTTTTGGCTTTGTCCGATAGCTATCGGGATTAATTTTGACTTATTAAAAAGATATTCTCCATACTATTCATCGGGCTGATACGCTTTTACCAGGGGGCTATATCTCCGTTATTTGGAGCTAAGTGCCGTTACACACCCACCTGCAGCGCCTATGGTGTAGAGGCGGTAAAGAAATATGGCCCCTGGAAAGGTGGTCGTATGGCCATCAAGCGCATCTTATCCTGCCATCCCTGGGGCGGCAGCGGGTACGACCCTGTGCCGTAGGCAATAACTACTGTATAATTAATCCCGTTTATCCACGTTATCTTTATAATGACATTCATTATCAGATGCACAGGATAATTTTTTTCTTAACAATTGGACTGGTACAAACGATAGCTGTATATGCAGGCCCTACACGTATCCCACTCTCCCAGGCTATTCAGCAGCACATAGTTACTGTGTCGGCCGAGGCAACGGGCAACAGCTATATGCAGCAGGGGCTTAAACTGACAGTGAAGAATACCGGTAGCCTGAACTTTATCCTCGTCATGAACCAGGGATTGATATTTATACCCGCAGAAGAGAACGTTCAGCCATTGATACTGGCAGGAGAAGAGATAATGCCCATGCAACCATTGAAAGAGGCTACGATTAATGTACAAACCTTTTGCGCCAACAGCATTGCATCCGCCCCGCAAAAAGGTATGAAGTACAGCTATGATAAAGTAGCCGACGATAAGCTGGTGCAACTGCTGGCCTTTCTCAAGCAAAACAGGATGTTCAACGAGTTGGGACAAAATGCTGTGTGGCATTTCACCAACGGCCATAGCCTGAATACCGTGTATGAGGTCAACAATGAATTTACATCTAAGAAAGTATTGGATTTTATTACCGCACTCACAGGCGCGCAAATGCCGGAATATTATGTAAAAACATCGCCCCGTACTGTTGCAGGGCAGCCGGTATATAATCCTAAAGTGCTGAAAATTTTTGCTACGTTTGAACATGAGCTGCAAGCGTCCAAAAACCTATCGTTGGGTATATATAATGAGCAGGGCGAAATGATACAACCGGTTTTTGAAAACAGGAATTTTGGCGCTACGGGGCATCGCTTCAAAGTAGAATTTGAAGCGAAGGGCGTGCCTGCGGGCAAATACTATATCAGGCTGAAAGAAGATGAAACCACCCTGCGCGAAACTATGGTGGAGGTTAAATAGCCACTATTCAGGTTGGGGTATCACACATCATCTATCTCCGCCACTTCCACAGGCCGTACCAATTCATACCTGCGTGCAAAGTTGCACCACTGGCAATCCTCTTTGCCACATCCTTTGCTAAACTCATGGTTCATGATTTTTGCATAGCTCTGCCTTAGCTGTGTGCGCACTATCTCCTCGTCTTTTTCAAATACCGGCACCTGTATCCGCTTGAACTGGCCGCTTTTTTTGCCTTTCTGTACAAAGTCGAATGTGCCCATGCGTACCCGCCAGTTGCGGTCTTTATAGTTTTCTATCAGCAGCTTATAAAACACCATCTGCCGCCAGTAATCGCCACCATCAGGGTTGGCCTCGTTAGGGGGCAGAGTATATTGTTTAGCGCTCTTGTCGGGGTCGCCGGTTTTATAATCTATCACATCGCAATACTCGCCGTCAAATTCTATCTTGTCTATCTTACCCGTTACCGGCACACCGTCCCGCATATAGCGGGGGATCTTGTCTTCTATCTCTACATCTTTGGCAAATTCATTGATGTAGTAGTCATAATATTCCTCCAGCGCTGTATGCCCCTGCTCGGTGCGGCGTTTGTATTGGTCGGGTGTCAGGCTGGCGGCTTCCATGCTCAGCCCGAAGTTGAAATAACTGATCAGTTCTTCTTTGGTAGGGAACACGCGGTTCCTGTCCTGCATCG
>JACFNS010000352.1 GCA_019454705.1 Taibaiella sp.
CAGGTTCTCCAATACAGATACTGGTATCGGGAGAAGCCTGAACTGGTCCCCATATTTCCAAGTCAACTGTTCTTGCATATTGCAGCATAATACCCGGAGGCTTACAAGTAGAATCTTTAATCATTACAAGGAAACTCTTAGGCCCTATATCATTAATAGTAGGAGTCCACTTAAAGCATCCACGAACCGAGTCGGTTTTTAAATTACTATAAGTCATTGTGGCGCCGGGTATAGCTGTAATGAGGTTATCTTCAGCAATCAGTATCGCACCGGTATCTGTTGACGTAACTGTGAAACAGAACTCAAGTGTTTGACCGACACATCCATAAACTTTATTGTTAAGGAATGCACCACTATCGTTAATTGATACCGTATCTAAAGTAGGAGGTATAGAACTGCATGGCAATACCTGAACCTGTATATCGCGCATGATAGACCCAAGCTCATGCACCACGTTATTTATTTTCCTGAATTCACGCGTCTTCAATGTGAGTGTAGATGCCCCTTGCTGAGTAGCAGTAAACGACATTTGTCCGTTTGCGCCATTTAACACAAAAGTATTGTTGGTCTGCAGAGGGTTAGTGTTGAAGTTAATTGGCGGAGTTAATGTAATAATTGTTGCAGGTACGGGAGCACCCACACATGAACTGCCGGCAAGGGGTGCTGTCATCTGCGACCAAAGAGAGTCTCCATCTGCATCAATCGCACCGTTATTATAGGTATATGGCTGATTAAGACAAACGTAAGGAATTGGCTTAACCGAATAATATGGAGATGAGTTTTCCCATGTCTGACTACTATTGAAAATAGTTTCAACATACAGGTTACCGGGCTGAATATTATTTTGGTTATTACGGGCGTTTTCCCATACTGCAAATTTCCAGTAGTTACATTTCAATGGAAGTGTTGCAATACACATATACCACCACTCGCGATAACCGGGAACTGAAGAAGACAGATTGTCGCATTTATTAGAATACTGGGAACAACCAGCCGAAACAGAAGAACCGTTTGGACGATTATCCGGCGGCAGAGTACCCTGCCACTTATTCATAGTAACATTGAATGACTGGTTGGTACATGTGTTGTAAGCACATAGCGTAGCAGACCCAGGCTCCGAAATACCGGTACAATCTCTATAAAACTTAAAAAAGAACTGGTAAGTCGAATCCGCAATGTGTACGTAAATCAACTCTGCCCCGGCAGCGTGCGAAGCTTTTGCTTCTTTAGCGGGCAGGAAAGCCGCTAATGAGAGGACAGTGATAAACGTAAGTAATGAGACAAGCTTTCTCATAATCATATATATTTTAAAAAAACGCAGTATGAGGTTGTTAATTTACAACAAATTTATCAATCGAAGGTGGATTTTAAAACAATTATAATCCACATATCAACTTGAAAAGACACCTAAATACTACCTAAGGTTGGGATTAGTCCAAAATTTATTAACAACATTAATGATTTTTGTGTTTTCCAGTTCATTCATGCATTTAAAATGACCTTTAGGACAACTTTCAAATCCAATTTTACTACAAGGACGACAATCAATTGAATTATTTTCTACTATATAAGAAAATGGGTATGAATTTGTTTCAATGTTATTGTATCCGTAATATGGAAACATCCCTAATTGAGGAACAGTATTACCCCATAGAGACACGACAGGCTTTTTATAAGCAGCTGCAATATGCATCAGGCCAGTATCATTACTTATTACAACTTTTGAGTATTTAACTAATGCTGCAGATTCGTTCAGGCTAAACTTGCCACAAGCGTTATAAACCTTCACTTTATCGATTTCCGCTATATCATCCCCATCTTTCCTGTCTTCAGGACCACCTAAGAGGATAACGGGATATTGCGACATACTACAGAGTTCCTTCCATTTATCCACCGGGTACTTCTTTGTGGCATAAGACCCGCCAATAACGCAGGCAAGGTAGCCTGCCCAATGGCTCATTGGGATGTCCCGGTTGGTGATTTCATCTTTCTCGCCGATAAAGTAATCCAGCCCTTTGCCATCATTTTTTATCCCCAAGGGTTTTACTGCCTCAAAGTATCTTTCAACTATACTCTTATCGGGCAGTAGATTTTTCTTAAAGTTGACCAGCACCCACTTCTGTACATTCAACTTAGGAAAGCTATACGCTGTACATTTCAAAGCACGTTTTACCTTCAGCGTGCGGATATTATGGTGCAGGTCAATGATATAATCATACTTCTCTTTCTTAAGGTCGCCGATTAATGCATCAAGGTTATCCTCCAGGTAATGGCATTTATCAATATATGGATTGTGTGCAACTACAGGGCGGAAGGAAGACTTGGTAAGATAGTGTACCTGCATATCCTGCCCCTGCTCTTTCAGGCAACGCACTATGGGGCTTGTCAGTACTATATCGCCTATAGACGAAAACCTGATGATTAATACTTTCATTCAACGGATAAAATTAGATAAACTGCTTAACAATACAGCTATTGCGCAGGTGCATATTTCAATTCGCACCAGGCTTTTTCTTCAGTCACCATCAGCAATTCTTTTGCGCTGCTTCCAATACCTATTACACAGTTGTGATACATCTTGGTATCGGGTATCGGACCCAGCACTTTCACAAAAACTGTTTTATCGGTACCCGGATTGTACACTTTAATAATAGTGCCTCGTTTAGCTGTATTGTGGAGTGCGTATATAATTTTTGATGATGAAAGTTTGCCTTTATTCTCAAAAAAAACAGCTGTTCCTTTTTCTTCTGTTACTACCTGCTCATTGTTCGTTTGTGATATGTAGGCACGCTCAGCTTCAGGCAGCGTATCTAAATAACTTTTGCGAACTACTATTACCGTTTGTTCAACACCATTTTTTTTTGAGGTTGTACCCTGCTTTTTGTTTTTGGTAGTATTGCCCCTGCTATCTACTTCAACAGTATCTGCAAGGGGGCCATCGTTAATTATCGGGCATACCATTCCACCGCTGCAATACACGTTGCTGCACACCTGCCAAATGCGCCAGCCTGAAGAGGTTATCATACTTCCTGACCTGGTAGCGTAATGGCCGTACATCAAACCTGTCATCACCGGTTTCTTTAGCCTGGTTGTAGGGTCCGAACGGAATAAACAATAACTGACCGGGATTAAGTGCCGACTGGAAATTTATATTGTTCTCATCCGCCAGCATAGCCGGTGGTACGTGGTATCTGCGT
>JACFNS010000353.1 GCA_019454705.1 Taibaiella sp.
TGTCCAGTATCATGCAGGGCTCATCTGATACTACTTTTTATGTGATTGCGGTTTACTTTGGTGCTGTTGCTGTTAAAAATACACGGTACACCATCGGCTATATGCTGCTGGCCGACCTGGTAGGCATTATCACCTCCATAGTGTTGTGTTACCTGTTCTTCGGGGCCACATTATAGAATTAAAAAAGGGGTGTTCAACAACACCCCTTTTAGTTGATACAATATATTATCAGGAAGCTGTTGTATCTGCGGCAGGTGCTACCTCAGTACTTTCTTCCATAGGTTCTTCTTCTGCATCTTCAATATTATCTTCCTTAGAGTGGCTCACTAACCATTTGCCATTCTGTTTCACCAATTTTAATTTCTGCTGCACACCGGGCTCGTCCGACACGGTATAGGTAGCTACGGCATTGTCGCCCTCTTCTTTTACTTCTACCAGGTCTATTTTCTTCTTTTTAGCGTTTTGTTTTACCGAGTCAGGATACTGTATGGCAAACTGCTCCATCAGGTTCACCAGTTGTTTAGTTTCTTCGGTAGAAACCTGCCTGGCTTTTTCATATTCCATATGATAAAAACCTGTCAGAAACTGTTCTGCCACAGCTTCGGGGTTGTTCTTATTACATGCCGCTATACCCATCATGAGGATAGCCACAAAAAACACTGTCAATTTCCTGTACATCATGTTATTATTTTGCTGTTAACAAAGGTATTACTTAAATCTAATACGGCAAATCGCCCTGCTATGTGCCGCAGGGTACAGGTTGTCAATGCCGGCAAATTTTCTGCCATAGTTTTCTGAAAGGTTGATATAGCCTGTATCTCCTGTTGCTTGCAGCATGGCCTTATATATCATTTCAGAACAATACAACCTGTCATCAGTAGCCATATCGAAAGCCATATCAAACATGCGTTTCTCCCGGTAAAAGCCATGGACATATCGGACAAATCTGTTTTTTACGCTATCCGAAATGCGATAACGGTAAGCGGCAAAGCTCAGGTTATTAGCCGGGGAACACCAGTAATGTGCAGAGTCGCGTCTTATTATTCCGTCAGGGTTATCCTCGCCACCTATGCTGTGGTACACATAAGGGTAACCATTTTCCTCAACCACTATCCCGCAGTGCGAATAGGTTTTGTCATTAGTATTGAGTTGCGACAACATATAGCTGGTCATATCATCGCCACGCCTCACCACCAGGTCGCCGGTTTGTAACAGGCGTACACATGAGTCTACTGCAGATATATTCAGGAAGTTATTTTTTCTTGAAAGGTAACGTTTGTTCTTCCAATGTTTGTTGGCGGTATTTTCGTACAACACCGCTGTGGCCGACCAGATAAACCGGCCTGCTAAGATGCATAGCAGCACAACGGCCGATACACCCAATAGTTTAATAATATGGTGGCCACTAGGACTCATATAATATGCAGGCAAAATTACTATTAATATACCCTATATGCATATTTGCAGGCATTAACTGCCACTGTACTAACTTTACATTCTTCACGATTATTAGAATCATGGCTTACAAATCATTACAGGCGTTTATAGACAGGTTGGAAGCAGAGGGCGAACTGGTGCGTATCAGCACTTTTGTTGACCCGGTCCTCGAGATAGCGGAGATAGCTGACAGGGTATCGAAAACACCGGACAGGAATAAAGCATTACTATTTGAAAATACGGGTACAGATTTCCCGCTGCTCATCAATAGTATGGGTAGCGAAAAACGTATGTGCATAGCACTGGGCGTTAACCACCTGGACGAAATAGCCGGAGAAATTGAAAACCTGTTTAAAATGATGACCGGGCCTAAAAAAGGGCTGCTGGACAAATTGGCTATGCTGCCTCAACTTGGCAAGTTCGCATCGTGGATGCCGAAAGTGGTAAGCGGACACGGGGCTTGCCAGGAAGTAGTGATGGCAAATCCTGACTTATCAAAGCTGCCTATACTCAAATGCTGGCCCAAAGACGGCGGGCGCTTTATTACCCTGCCATCTATACATACCAAAGACCCCAATAACGGCATACGTAATATAGGTATGTACCGCATGCAGGTATTTACTCCTACCATGACGGGTATGCACTGGCATAAACACAAAGTATCTGCCCGGCATTACAACGAATATAAAAAGCTGGGCAAACTGATGCCTGTGGCGGTAGCTATTGGCGGCGACCCTGTATATACTTATTCAGCAACAGCGCCTTTGCCCGAGAACGTGGATGAATACATGCTGGCGGGTTTCCTGCGCAAGAAGCGTGTGGAACTGGTAAAGTGTATTACGCAACCTGAAATAGAAGTACCCGCAGACGCAGATTTTATTATAGAAGGATATGTGGACCCCAATGAAGAGCTGATATGGGAAGGCCCCTTCGGCGATCATACAGGGTACTATTCATTGCCTGATTTTTATCCCCGCTTTCATGTTACAGCTATTACGCACAAGAAGAACGCAGTATATCCCGCTACAATAGTAGGCATACCCCCGCAGGAAGATGCATGGCTGGGTAAGGCTACTGAGCGTATCTTCCTCGCGCCTATCAAAATGACGATGGTGCCTGAAATCGCGGATATGAATATGCCGGTAGAAGGTGTGTTTCACAACCTGGTTATTACATCTATACACAAAGAATATGCAGGGCAGGGGCAGAAGGTAATGAACGCTATGTGGGGCGCGGGGCAGATGATGTTTAATAAGATACTGGTTATAGCAGATGGGAATGTGAACATCAACGATTATAAGACGTTGGCGCAATATGTGTTCAACAACCTGGATGCCGCATCCGATATATACTTCAGCCAGGGGCCCATGGATGTGCTGGACCACAGTTGCAGCAAGCTGGGCTTTGGCGGAAAGATGTGTATTGATGGTACAAAGAAATGGGAGGAAGAAATCAACTCTCCAAAATTGCCTTTTACCCTGCATAAAGATTTCTCAGTACAAACCATACTTAGCTCTTACACGGAGATAACAGGCATTAATGATAAATTGGCGCGTGATATACAACTCCCCGTACTCTTTGTATCAGTAGAGAAAAACAGGAAAGGCCATGTAGAAGAGCTGCACCGTGAATTGTGTAAAAAGGAGGAACTGGCTGGTATCAAGATGATACTATATGTAGAGCACACGGTGGATGTAGCAGATATAGCTGATACATTATGGCGTTTTTGCAATAACCTCGACCCCAAGCG
>JACFNS010000354.1 GCA_019454705.1 Taibaiella sp.
ATTCAATGATATTGAGTACCAAATTAGTAGATCTGCCTGCACCTGGAATTACAGGCTTTGTTAATGTGTGCGGAGACCTTGTAGTGAGCTTATATCTCAATAAGATAAACAGCAACTTGCCTGTTTCAAATTCCTCTTACCAGTCAACACCCGGTGTGTACTACTTTTTTCACCTTTCAGCCGCAATGGATACATTAATCTATTCAACTTATTTTGGTGCAAATGACGCTAACTGCCATTCTCATGGTACCGCCAATGTGATAGATACAAATGGTATTATCTGGGCCTCATCATGCCTCAGCATGGTTAAAGATTCATTACAGGGCACTCCGGGCAGTTATTGCTCCAAAAGTTTGAGTACGGGTTCTTACAGTGATTTCTTCAGCGCGAAATTCGATATGGAAGTACTCCCGGCCAAACCATTGGCTAAGGCAGTGATACCCGATACTGTTTGCGCCAAAGCTGATGTATATTTCTATAACCAATCGAAGAATGCATATAGCTACATCTGGCATTTTGGTGATGGTGATACCAGTCATGCTAAAAACCCCGTACACAGTTATGATACCCCGGGCTACTATAGGTTGAAGCTGGAGGCGTATAATCCTTATTCCTGCAGGCCTGTTGATAGCCTTGTTAAGACCGTGTTTGTTGATACTAATGAAATTTTCAGCTCTTTTGCATCTGTAGATACTTCATGTATAGGCAATACAGTACATTTTTATAACACATCACGCAACAGTATAACTACGCTATGGGATTATGGTGACGGTACAAGTTCAACCACATTTCATGGCCAACACGTTTATGCAGCAGGTGGTCAATACCTGGTAAAGCTGATTTCGAACAATCCCGATTTTTGTAATAAAACAGATACAGCATTTAGATTACTTACCATAGATACCACTGGCCCGCGTGCAAATTTTACGATACCATACACAGTTGCCTGCGCAGATAAGCCACAACAGTTTACTAACACTACAGCCCGCGGTGTCAGTTACCAATGGAGTTTTGGTGATGGGGCAACGTCTTTTGTCAGCAATCCCACACATATATATACTACCGGTGGCAAGCATACCATTCGCCTTATTGCTACCAATGCTAAACTTTGCAACCCTGTAGACACCGCATATGACACTATAGAGATATTACCCCCCTTACAATTTGACCTGGCAGACAGCTTTATATGTGGTGGCAACGAGCCGGTAGAATGGGGAATAAAGTTGACTCATGTCAATAGCAATCCAACATACAGTTGGGGGCCGGCCAATGCAATTATTTCGGGCGGAGGGCAGCCTGTAGCGATTGTAGACCCTCGCATCGCTACAAAATATTACATAACAGTAACTGATACTATACCAGGAAGTTGCGCTCACCAACGCAGCGACACGGCAGTTCTTACCATTGTTGATTATCCTGATAGTGTTGTGGCTACCAGCAATAGCCCCGTTTGCGAGGGGGATGCACTACTACTAAAGGGTACTACCTCATCAAATATCCCATTCCTGAAATATTCATGGGAGGGTCCTGGTAGTTATATGGCTTCAGGACAAAACGCAGGCAGGGAGGCCATAGCTATGAACCAGGCAGGTAAATATATACTCGCAATTAGCAACCAGGGATGCATCAGTTATGCAGACGCTGATGTGGTGGTAAAACCAAAACCTAAAATTGAGACAGGCAGTAACAGTCCCGTGTGGACGGGTAAAGAACTGAAGCTGACATTAACTACTGATAAACAGCTTGACTCTTTCTACTGGACTGGTCCTATGGGTTTCTATTCAACTGAGCAATACCCGGTACTTAAACCTGTAGTTTTGGAAATGGAAGGCAGTTATGCACTGCGGGCTTGGCACGATGGCTGCCTATCGGGAGATATTACCCTTGTAAAGGTGTCAGAAGTGGACAGCCATTATTTACGGATTTATCCTAATCCGTCTAGCGGTAATTTTTATGTAGAGGGGAAAGGATATCACGAGCAGGAAATTAAAATGCTCATTGTTAACTCAATTGGCCAGAAGTTGTACAATGCCAGTGTAAATACAGAAAAGAAGCATTTTAAGCATCATATAACAATGCCTCCAATATCCGATGGAGTGTATATTATATGGGTGTTGATGGATGGTGAATATAAAGGCCTAACTTTTACTGTCCTCAGCGACTAACTCGTATTCAACGTCTTGTTTCGCCTCTTTGG
This sequence comes from Taibaiella sp., assembly GCA_019454705.1. Classification (GTDB taxonomy): domain Bacteria; phylum Bacteroidota; class Bacteroidia; order Chitinophagales; family Chitinophagaceae; genus UBA5543. Next base: position 2,198 of record JACFNS010000354.1, read on the forward strand.
CGCGCGGTGGTGGTACATATGCACATACACCTGACGCACAGCCAAAGTTAAAAATGCCCATGGAGGCAAAGTAGAGTCCGAACAGGACAATGAAATATTGTTGGGTTAGTATGGCCTGTCCTGTTATGAATGCGCCCATTGCAATGTATAATACCCTTCTGAAATTCCAACCTTTCAAAATCCTGTTCTTCATCTTTTTGTTTGTTTTATCTTAGTTTGCTTTGCAGGCCGCTCCAGCCGCCGCCGTTATATACTTCGGTGTATCCGTTCGACTTTAGTATGCCTCTAGCTGATGAGCTGCGCATACCAGACGCGCAACATGTAATTACCGGTTTGTCCTTTTTTATTTTTTTCAGGTTAGCCTGTAGTTCATTCAGAGGTATATTTACACTTCCTTTGATATTCCCACCGGCATACTCCTGGCGTGTGCGTACGTCTATTATCTGTGCGCCGTTCTTTACCATTTCAGCATAGTTGACGGCGGGGCCGCTGCTGAATAATTTCTTGATTAGTCCTAACATGTTTAATTGTTTTTAAAGTAGTTCACTTCCATCCAGCCACCGCCGTTATATACGTTCCTGAATCCTTGTCCTTGCAGCATCTGTGTTGCCATACTGCTGCGTCCGCCACTGGCGCAGCATACTACGATGTTGCCATTTATTTTCCCCAATTCATGGGCGCGAGCCGGCAATTCCTGTAATGGAATGTTGATGGATTCTGCAACATTGCCACCAGCATATTCCTGAGGCGTGCGTACATCCAGTACTACAGTTTCGTTTTGCTTAATAATCTCCTGTATACTCATAATGTTTGTTTGTTTTGTTTGACTTTATTTCTTGTATTGATTTTAAATAATTTATACAACGGACAATATCCCGTGATGCCTGTTATCAAAAAAAGCACAGCTATTACTATGGCCGGAACGATTAATACCTGGATCATCTGGCCGTTTAAGAGCAGCATGGCTATGAGCATAGCCGCCACAACTT
>JACFNS010000355.1 GCA_019454705.1 Taibaiella sp.
AGGCATTTACGATTACTTTTTGCTGCCTGAGGGCAAAAAGAACGGTAAAAGCATGGTAGCATTTTCGCAGGAGGTGAAGGTGCAGGGAGTGGATAAAGCCAGGCTGTATAAAAGGGCGCAGCTTTTTGTAGCGCAGCAAAACTGGGCCAACACCGAGCATATCCGGTGCAAGGATGGTGTAACGCTTTCATCGCAACTGGTAGATAAGGAAATACTCTTCAGCGATGAGGAAGAGGGAATCATTACCGGGCAGGGTTACAGCTTTTTCCCTATGGGGAGGGCGAAGCATTTTTACCTGACTTTCATGTATAAGATAACCGTGGCTGATGGCGGATATACTTACGAATTTGACAAATTTGAAATAATGGAATTTGTACGCGGGCCAATGAGCAAGGGCAAGGCGACGGGAGTTGCCTATGCGGGTATAGCATCGGGCGGCAGCCGTACCAGATTTTACGATGTGGACCTGCGCAGCTACCCGGTAGAAGAGTTTTTCTCGGTAAGGATAATAGAAGATGGTTATCATGGCGACCTGACAGGTGATGCCATCAGCAGCCTGAAGGATATCTATAAAGGGCTGGCAACAGGCCTGAAGAGTACGATGGAATTATAAGTCAAAATTCAAAAGCTGGTGAAATGCTGGATTTGCTTGTATATATACTGGAATGGCGGGGCAAGGGCAAGGCCAAAAAGGAAGGCCGGAAATATGGCATCACCATAGGGCAATATATAACTATAGTTATTATTTGCCTTGCTATTTTGGTTTTGGCATTCCGTACATATATGGGTTAACAGTATTATAACTGTAAAGATTTGGGTCAGCATTCCATAAACCCGAACTTAGCCAAAATGAGCATTTGTTTTATAATTTACATTATGTTAAATAGAAGAAAACTGATAATCAAGCATATATGGGATATGCCACCCTGTTTATGTGCAACCGGCAGTAATAACTAAAGCCCTTGCCATTTCCCGTATAAAAGAATGACAAGGGCTTGTAGCCTACTTGTTGATGGTCACAATAAGATCTCAGATAAATTGCCTGTACTGCCCCGGTTGGTTGCGCTTGGCAAATAAATCCAGGTACTTGGTACAGGTGTTCCAGATGTCGTTCTTCAGCTGCTCGTTCTGCACTTTGCAGCCGTTCAGAAAATCAGATGCGTAATCTTCCAACTGCTGGCCCAGCTTGTCCAGGTGGTTCCTGTAGGCTTCGTAGCTGTCCTTCAGTGTGGAATTGTCCTTAAATAATTCAGCGGAATGCTCGTCCACCAGCTTTTTGGCAATGACAGAAAACCTGTCCACCCTGTTTTGATGTAGTTTCATAAACGGCGCTTTTTCCGGTTTTGTAATAGATAATCAAACGTTATATACCCGGTTATACAACCAGCTATTCAATGGGCCAGTAAAGTAAGTTGTGTAGTGCCTAACTTTAGTTTATGAAATAAGTCCCTACCCGGTATGAAAGCCTTGCTTCTCCTCTATCATCTTTCTCATCCACCGTCTCTCGACAGAAACTCCTGTACAGCATTAGTCACTCAATTGTAAATATAACAATAATGCACCCCGGAAGGTGCATTATAAGAAAAAATTATATCATCTAACTCCTAAGGGAGATTTTGTCTATGCAGGCTGGCCGTACATCTCTGCTTTCAGGGCTTTTACCCTTACATCATTCCTGTAATCATCAAATGCCATTTCCCTGTCTATCAAACCGTTAGGTGTTATTTCCAGTACCCTGTCAGCAACGGTCTGTGCCAGCTCATGGTCGCGCGTAGTAAAGAGGATAGTGCCTTTGAAATCCTTCAGTCCGTTGTTGAGGGCGGTAATACTTTCCAGGTCGAGGTGGTTGGTAGGCTCGTCCAGCATCAATACATTTCCCTTCAGCATCATCATACGGCTCATCATACAGCGCATTTTCTCTCCCCCGCTTAATACGGTACATTTCTTTAATGTTTCCTCGCCGGAGAATAACATCCTACCCAGGAAACCACGTATGAACGTCTCATCTTTCTCTTCAGAGTATTGCCTCAACCAATCTACCAGGTTCAGGTCTTTGCCCTCGAAATACTCGGTATTGTCAGCAGGCAAGTAGGTATGCGTGATGGTGACACCCCACCTGTATTCGCCGTCAAAAGCCTTATCTTCTCCTGCAAGTATTTTGTAAAAAGCAGTGGTAGCCAAGCTGTTATCAGAAATGATTGCAATCTTCTGTCCGCGCTTTACATCGAAGCTGATATCTTTAAAATACACTTCTCCATGGTCGGTCTTGCCCAGGTTCTTTACCTCCAGTATCTGGTCGCCCGCCTCGCGCACCTGGTTGTTGAACAGGATGGCCGGGTACTTACGGTTAGACGGCTTCATCTCGTTCAGGTCTATTTTATCCAGGGCCTTTTTACGGCTGGTAGCCTGTTTAGATTTTGAGGCATTGGCCGAGAAGCGGGCGATGAACTCCTTCAACTCCCTTATCTTATCTTCCGCCTTACGGTTTTGCTCAGCCCTTTGCCTCAGCAATAGCTGGCTGCTCTCGTACCAGAAGGTATAGTTACCCGTAAATATGGTGATTTTGCCGAAGTCGATATCTGCTACGTGGGTACATACCACATCGAGGAAGTGACGGTCGTGCGATACCACCAGTACTATTTTATCGTAATCAGCCAGGAAGTTTTCCAGCCAGGTGATGGTTTCCAGGTCCAGGTCGTTGGTAGGTTCATCGAGCAACAGAATGTCGGGATTGCCAAATAAGGCCTGCGCCAACAATACCCTAACCTTTTGATTACCATCCAGTTCCTTCATTAACTTGAAGTGAACATCTTCTTTAATACCCAGGTTGCTCAACAAAGTGGCGGCATCACTTTCAGCGTTCCAGCCGTCCATCTCGGCAAAGGTTGCTTCGAGCTCTCCTGCCTTCAGCCCGTCTTCTTCGGTGAAGTCTTCTTTGGCATATATGGCATCTTTTTCCTTCATGACTTTGTATAAAGGAGCATTGCCCATCATTACCGTTTCCAGTACAGAAATCTCATCGAAGGCATAGTGGTCCTGCTTGAGGACGCTCATACGCTGCCCTTTGGATATTTCCACCTTGCCGGTGGTGGGGTCTATATCCCCCGACAGTATTTTGAGAAAAGTAGATTTGCCTGCTCCGTTGGCGCCGATGATACCATAACAGTTGCCCTCGGT
>JACFNS010000356.1 GCA_019454705.1 Taibaiella sp.
TTAACTTTCTTTAATAAACCACCCGACAAACTGAAGGTAGAAGAAGCCGCAGTATTGATTGGTATGCTGAAAGCCAGCACCTACTACAACCCCAAGCGCAACCCTAAAAACTCACTGCGCCGCCGTAATACGGTTATCGACCAGATGGCGAAGTATGACTACCTGACGGTGAAAGAAGCGCACGAGCTGAAAAAGAAACCCATCGTGCTTAACTATCATAAACTTACTCACCACGATGGGTTAGCGCCATATTTCAGGCAGATTGTGGAACTGGAAGTAAAAGAAGCATTGAAAGATGTAAAGAAGGCAGACGGCACATCCTACAACATATATAAAGACGGCCTGAAAATTTACACCACAATTGATGTAAAAATGCAGAAATATGCAGAGCAGGCTGTAGAACAACACATCAAAGACATTCAGCAACTCTTCATAAGTCAGCGCAGGTATAAGGACGGTACGGTCTGGGAAGAATACAAGCAATACCTGGATGCGGCTATAAAAGCATCACCTCGGTACAAAGGCTTGAAAGATGAGGGCAAATCGCATGATGAGATAATGAAAAACATGCGTACCCCGGTCAATATGACGGTTTTCGCATGGAACAAAGACTACGAGGTGGATACTACCATGACCCCGATAGACTCTATCAAATACATGAAGATGATGCTGCAGGCCGGCTTCATGGCTATGGATCCGTTTACAGGAGAAGTGAAAGCATGGGTGGGTGGTATCAACCATACGTATTTCCAGTACGACCACGTAAATAAAAACACCCGCAGGCAGGTAGGTTCTACTATCAAGCCCCTACTCTATTGCCTGGCGGTGGACAACGGTTATTCCCCTTGTGGTATTGTTTCTACTGCTCCGCAGAGTTTCCCAACAATTGCCAACTACGACGCAGGCGGATCTGAAAAAGGCCCCATGACCATGAAGCAGGCATTAGCGGGTTCTATCAACAACGCAGCGTTATATCTCATCAAGCAGGTGGGTATCAACTCGTTCGCAGACTTTATTGAGAAATGCGGCGTGGATGCCCATATTGACAAGGTGCCGTCCTTAGCGCTCGGGGTGCCGGATATTTCATTGTACGAAATGTTGCAGGCATATACCATGTTCCCCACAGGAGGCACTAACGTGCAACCCCTCTTCATCACCAAAATAGAAGACAAAGACGGTAACGTACTCAAGGCTTATGTACCATCACAAAAAGAGCTCATTAATAAATACACCGCATTCAAAATGGTGCGCATGATGCAGGGTGTAGTGGACTTTGGTACGGCAAAACGGATACGTTACAGGTATAAATTGGAGGGTGATATTGCAGGCAAAACCGGTACTACCAACAACCAGGCCGATGCTTGGTTTATCGGGTATACGCCGCAGTTATTAGCAGGCTCATGGGTAGGTTGCGACGACCGTTACCTGCGTTTCGGCACTACCAACCTGGGCCAGGGTGCCGCTGCTGCATTACCTATATGGGCGTATTTTATGCAGCGTGTCTACGCCGACCCATCGCTGTGTATCAAACGTGATTCTAAGTTTGAAGAACAGGTGGATTATAACGAATGCGATGTAAACATCGATGCATCCGGAGTTAATTACGGCGGAAGGCAAGGAGGAATGGACCTGGAAAATAGCGAACGAGCCCCCTCTATACCTGACAGCGAATGGGGCAACTAATTTAATGTACCACAGCATTTATGATTATGAAGGGTAAGATTGTTAACGACCCTGTATATGGATTTATCCGTTTCCCCGAGCCGGAAATATTACAGCTGATTGACCACAGGTGGTTTCAACGCCTGCGGTATATCAGGCAAATGGGTCCCGCCCACCTGGTATATCCGGGGGCTGTACATACCCGTTTTCACCATTCATTGGGAGCCGTACACCTCATGGGGAAGGCGCTGGACGAACTAAAGGCAAAAGGTGTAATTATATCCGAGCAGGAAAGCCTGGCGGCGCGAATAGCAATACTCATGCATGACATCGGCCATGGCCCTTTTTCTCATGCACTGGAACATACTTTGGTGGAAGGTGTAACACATGAATACCTGTCAGGCCTGATTATGAACGAACTGAACCGTGAATTTGACGGTATGCTCAGTAACGCCATCCGTGTTTTCGACCAGTCTTACGAAAAGCCCTACCTGCACCAACTGGTTTCCAGCCAACTGGATGTGGACCGTATGGACTACCTGAACAGGGATAGCTTCTATACCGGTGTATCGGAGGGGGTAATCGGTTACGACAGGATATTGAATATGCTCACCGTGCAGAACAACCACCTGATGGTGGAAGAAAAAGGCGTGCATTCGGTAGAAAAATTCGTCATCGCCCGCAGGCTGATGTACTGGCAGGTCTATCTGCACAAAACAGTGCTGGGTGCGGAAGTATTGCTCATCAATATTCTGAAACGAGCCAGGGAACTGGCGAGAAAAGGTACAGAACTATATGCCAGCCCGGCGTTGAGCCACTTCCTGTACAATAATATTACATTCGAAGATTTTCAATCTTCACCCATACACCTGGAAAACTTCTGCAGGCTGGACGATGTAGACATACTGGCATCAGTAAAAGAATGGTGCCGTCATAGCGATAAAATACTATCCCGGCTATGCTGTATGATGCAGTACCGGAAGCTATATAAAGTCATCCTCACCTCCGACCCTATTGACGAGTTGGCCGCAGAGAAAAGAAAAGCCGCGGCAGAAGCCTTTGATGCCGGCGATGAAGAAATGGATTACTTCGTCAGTACCGGGGTAGCTACCAAAGACACTTATAATATCAACGACGAACGGATAAACATAGCTATGAAGAATGGCAATGTCAAGGATATATCTGAGATTGACAATCCCGTGGTTACCCAGGCGCTTGCAAGGCCCGTACATAAGAACTACATTTGTTATATAAATCCTGTAAATGAATTGTTTTAAATACAATACAGGCAATAGTATTATTGTTTATTGTAAATTACAGGGCTTTTATCAGTAATCTAATATGCAATTTACCGCACAACAAATAGCTGCACTCATACAAGGCAAAATTGAAGGCAATCCGGGCGCTACCATTTCTCATGTGGCGAAAATAGAAGAAGCCGCTGATGGAGCGTTGAGCTTTGTCGCTAATCCAAAATACGAAGAATACCTGTATGAGAGCAAGGC
>JACFNS010000357.1 GCA_019454705.1 Taibaiella sp.
AATTGATTATACTTATTTAGGATTTCATGCCTATATATCATCACCTTCAGGCGTAGTAAGTATAGATCCTTTCGCTCAAGGCAATACGCAGTATTATCAATCCTATTATAAAGATGATTTACCAAATATTCATATCGAACACTTTACTTGTGACCTCAAAGATGATATATTGGAAACAACTGATAATAACACAGAGAAAACACTTCAACCATTAGGCACAACATTACGTAAGTATCGCATGGCACTTGCCTGCACTGGCGAATACGCGACCTATCACGGCGGAACTGTAGCAAGTGTTGCTTCCGCTATGACCACAGCCATGAATCGTGTAAATGGTGTTTATGAAAAAGACCTATCTGCACGTATGATACTGGTAGCTAACAACAATAATTTGATATATCTCAATGCCTCCAGTGACCCTTATTCAAATAATGACGGCAGCGCTATGTTAGGTCAAAATCAAACCACTTGTAACTCTGTCATTGGATCTTCCAATTATGATATTGGGCACGTATTCAGCACAGGAGGAGGAGGCGTAGCCTACTTAGCCAGTTTATGTAGTAATTCCAATAAAGCTAAAGGGGTAACAGGCTTACCTGCACCAACCGGCGATCCTTTTTATATTGATTATGTTTGCCATGAAGTAGGACATCAGTTTAATGGTGGTCATACATTCAACTCCAGTTCTGGCTCATGTGGCGGCGGGAATCGTTCAGCTTCAGATGCTTTTGAACCAGGCAGCGGTAGTACCATCATGGCCTATGCCGGTATATGCGCACCTGATGACATTCAAAATAATAGTAATGACTATTTTCATGCACGCAGTTATCAAACCATTTATTCTCATATTGTAACCGGTGTGCCAGGCTGCCCTACCACAAATTCAACCGGTAATACACCACCTACTGTAAATGCCGGAAATGGCGGAAGATATGTTCCCGTTAGTACACCTTTTAAATTAACCGCTGTTGGTAACGATGCCAATAGTGACCCGCTCACCTATTGTTGGGAAGAATACGATTTGGGACAATCTATTGCTTTATCAGCCACACCGGTTAGCGGCACACCCCCTTTATTCCGTTCCTATAAACCTGACACATCTGCAACACGCTGGTTTCCGCGTTTGCAAACAGTAATTAATAATGCCTCTGACAACAAAGAAAAACTACCAACCTATACAAGGATTATGAAGTTTCGTTGTATGGTACGCGATAATGTACCTAACGGTGGAGGTGTTAGTTATGATACCATTGGCTACAATTTTACGGCTGCAGCAGGTCCCTTTCTTGTAACCTCTCCCAACACGTCCGGTGACTATTGGACTTCGAACTCTACACAAACTGTAACATGGGATGTGGCTAATACAAATGTATCGCCGGTAAGCTGCACCAGCGTAAATATTCGTTTGTCTGTGGATGGTGGATATACGTATCCATACTTACTGATTGCCAATACACCAAATGATGGCTCACAGACTATTACTGTACCCAACATTTTAACTCAAAAAACAACATGTAGAGTGATGGTTGAGTCCATTAATAATATCTTTTATGATATCTCGAATGCTAATTTTACAGTCTCTCCCACTACACCGACTCCGCCTGTCGCAGCATTCTCAACAAGTGCTTCAACTGTTTGTGAAGGGAAATTTATTAACTTCTCAGACCAATCAACCAACAATCCTACAAGTTGGTCATGGAGTTTTGGCGGTGGTACACCTGCCAGTTCAACCAGTCAAAATCCAACAAATATTCAATTTAATACAGCCGGAACATATACTGTTTCTCTGACTGCAACAAACCAAGCAGGTAGTAATACAATTCAACAGACCATTGTTGTAAATCCATTACCACAAGCAACATTCTCAATTGTACCGGCCAGTTATGCTCAGAGTAATGGCAGCGCCACGGCAAATCCAACTGTAGGGCAACCGCCATTTTCTTATGTTTGGCTCACCTCACCTGTTCAGACAGGTCAAACAGCCGTTAATTTACCGGAAGGCAACGTCGGTGTATCAATTACAGATAATAATGGTTGTACACAAAACTATAATATAACCATTCCGGGTAATGCGTCAATGGATGAATCTACATTGATAAATCACATTGCAGTATATCCTAATCCGGCATCTGAGAGTGTATTTATTAGCTTGGATGAAGGATTAGGTACAGGCTCCTTCAATTTGGCCTTGATTAATAGCTTAGGACAGATGGTTATGAATCAGGTTTATACTAACCAATTATTCATTGAAGTTCCTGTTGAAAGTTTGGCTACCGGCTATTATGTTGTGAAGCTGACAATCAATGGTTATACTATACACAGGCCCCTAATTATTCGCAAGTAATACTTGTGATATAATTTTACATACACAGCCGGAATTAATTCCGGCTGTTTGTTTTTAAGAAATTATGTATAACCGCAGGATAATACTGCAACTCCAAAACACGTACTTTAGCTGAAATATCTTCAGCCGTGTCGGAGGGTACAATAGCAACCGCTTTCTGAAATACGATCTTGCCCTCATCGTAATGCTCATTTACTAAATGAATAGTAATGCCTGTTTCTGTTTCACCTTGCTCTTTTACCGCTTGATGAACATGCATACCATACATCCCTCTTCCTCCAAATTTAGGTAATAATGCCGGGTGAATATTTAAGATTTTATTGGGAAACAAGGCTACCATATTATCAGGTATTTTGAGTAAAAATCCGGCTAAAACAATCAAATCCGGGTTGAAAGTTCTTAATCGCTCTGTCACCTCACCGGATACAAATTGCTGATACAAGAATATCTCAATAGGTATGTGAAGATTTGTTGCCCTTCTAACAACACCCGCATCTGTCTTATTAGAAATGATTAAGAATGTTGCATCAAGAGTCTTCTCTCTAAAATAACGAACGATCTGCTCAGCATTCGAGCCTTCGCCTGAGGCTAATATAGCTATCTTCCACATATGGCAAATGTAATATTATTTCACCTAAATTAGAGAAACTCCTGTAATACAGAGGATTAAAATTCATCTCTTTCGATTGGATAATTATTAGAAAGCATTATTTTTGTGCAAAATGTATTAAGCTATGGATTGGTTATTTGTTCCGCTAGGAAAATTTTTTGTTTGGACATTTCAGTTTATCGAAATGGCAGGAATGAATTTTGACTAT
>JACFNS010000358.1 GCA_019454705.1 Taibaiella sp.
TAATGCTCTCAATATGTTGCCAGATGTAATACATGAGTAAATCCCGATAGCTATCGGGACAAAAGTAAAGATTCAGAGAAATAGAAGTCATAGATACTTTTTTGTACATTGATATTCCTATGAAAAAGTTAGTTCTCCTGTTATCTTTTTTTCTTTCAGTTGTATTGGTTATAGCTCAACCTAATACCAATTACATAGACTACCACAAGCACATCATCCTAGCAGAACAGCAGTTTCTTTACTATAACACCCCATCAGGGGCGATAAATAAGTATAAAGAGATATTTTCAAAATGGGACAGGCCTTTTGCCAAAGACTGCTTTGTTGCGTTGCAACTGGCATGCATGATGCGGGATACTGCCAGTGCTACTTATTTCTTTGAAAAATGTTTTGAAAACGGGGTCGAGTGGAATACGGTTTTGGTATCGGAACATGTGCAACAGCTCTTTTACAACTTAGCATACAAAAAAGTGATTGGCAAATTATACAATAAGCATAACGGTATTTACTTGCGGACTATTGACACAGCCTACCGTAATATTGTACGTGCGATGTTTGCTAGAGAGGTGAAGTTAAGAGGTAAAGCTGAATATGGCCCGAACGGGCGTTCAGAAACACTGGTGGCTCATTGGCTGAAACTGGAAGACAGTAATATGTATGCATTGGTTAACATGATACAGAATAAGGGTTTTCCAGGTGAAAAGCGTGTTGGGTTTTATTATTATGACCAGGTAGATATCGATAAAAGTGGCCTGCCTAAATGGGATACCTACCCTTTAACCCGGGTATTCTTATCAAGTCATGTGGCTACTATGTTTTTTCATCACAGGTGCGGATATCAATTGCTGAAGGGCGAATTAATGCAGGCGGTTGTTGAAGGTGAATTGCATCCGCGTGAGTATGCTTTGATGTATGAGTGGTCGCACGCATATTTTATGGAAAAACATTGGGACGATGAATTCCATATTTACAAATGCGAATCAGGGAAATGGGAGCAGCGTTATAATTTTTATCTGAGTCCATGGTATCACAGTAATGATACCATGCTAGTCAATCAACACAGACTGGAAATCGGGATCAGTAGTTTGGAGCATGATGAAAAAAAGAAGCAATACGCAATTGAGAATAGACTATACCTGTTCTTTGGCATGTTTCAGAAGATATAATCACTCCGACACAAACTTCAATCCCACCACAGAAAGTATCAACGTAACGATAAAGAACAAACGCCAGAAGCTTGCCGGTTCTTTAAAAAAGATAATTCCCACTATCACAGTGCCAACAGCACCAATACCCGTCCACACTGCATAGGCGGTTCCCATCGGTATGCTTTGCGAAGCCTTGTATAACAAATACATACTGGCCGACAGGCAAACAAGAAACAGCCCCATCCACAAATAAAACTGGCTGCCTGTGGCAAATTTTGTCTTAGACAAACAAGCAGCGAAAGCTACTTCAAACAATCCTGCTATTATCAATATCAACCAGTTCATCATCGATATGTTTTATCAAACAAATGCCGGATGGTTACATCCGGCATAAAATTATTTTTTACTTCAGCTCTCACCTTTAGGGGAGCCGGAGGGGCTTAAACCTCCAGCAATGTCTTCACCGGGTCTTTACCCATCAGCAGCAGTTCCGGATTTTCCAGCAGTTCTTTCACCCTTACCAGGAAGCTCACCGACTCACGGCCATCGATGATGCGGTGGTCGTAGCTGAGCGCCAGGTACATCATAGGGCGTACTTCTACTTTACCATCTATTACCATAGGACGGTCCTGTATTTTATGCATACCCAGTATAGCGCTTTGCGGTATGTTGATAATCGGTGTAGACATCAGCGAACCGAACACACCACCATTGGTAATGGTAAATGTACCGCCGGTCATTTCTTCTATAGTCAATTTGTTATCGCGCGCTTTGGTAGCCAGGTCTTTTACTGCCAGTTCTATCTCTGCCATGCCCAGGCTTTCAGCATTACGTATTACGGGTACTACCAGTCCTTTAGGTGCCGATACGGCTATAGATATATCGCAGTAGTCGTGGTAAATAATTTCATCGCCATCTATATAAGCGTTCACGGCAGGCCACTCCAGCAATGCATAGCAGCAAGCTTTGGTGAAGAAGGACATAAAGCCCAGGTTAACACCATGCTGCTCTTTGAAAGTATCCTTATACTTATTACGTATAGCCATGATGTTGGTCATGTCCACTTCGTTGAAGGTAGTAAGCATGGCCGTACTGTTCTTGGCTTCTACCAGCCTGCGGCTTACCGTCTTGCGCAGGTTGCTCATTTTCTTCCGGTCGTCATTGCGGTTGATTTCGCCGCCACCTATACGGCCCGGTGCTTCCAGCGCCGCCAGTACATCTTTTTTAGTGATGCGCCCGCCGCCGCCTGAACCTTTTACATCAGAAGATTTCAGTTTGTTTTCCGCCATCATGGTTTTGGCTACAGGTGTAACCTTGGCATCTGATGCAGCGGGGGCTTTTTCCGCCTTTTTAGGTTCTTCTTTGGGTGCGGGTGCTGCATCTTTTTTAGGCGCTGCTTTTTCTTCTTTAGCCGGCGCAGCCCCTGCGGGACGTTCAGCTGTTTCGTCTATTTTGCAGGCCAGGTCGCCAATGTTCAGGGTTTGGTCTTCCTGCGCAACGATATGCAGTATGCCAGATTTTTCGGCGTTCAGCTCAAAAGTGGCTTTTTCAGATTCCAGTTCGCACAGCACCTCGTCGCGCTCTACCCACTCACCGTCTTTTTTCAGCCATTTTACCAGTGTTACTTCGCTGATTGATTCGCCTACAGCAGGCACCTTTATCTCTATCATGAAAACTTGAACATTTGGGGATGCTAAATTAGCAAACCCACGGGTATTATTCAAAAACGAACTATTTTAGACAAATAGATGTTTTTTCTTTATAATGGAATGGTCGTCAATATTTACTGAAGATATACAAAAGGTGCTGGTAGCAGCTCTGCTGGGCGCTATTATAGGCCTGGAGCGCGAATGGAGCGGCAAGCCGGCCGGCCTCAGGACGTTGATACTGGTGTGCGCAGGCTCAGCACTGTTTACCATCGTTTCTTACAATGTGGCGGAACTGGGCCTTGCCGGCAGTACGGATGTCAGCCGCATAGCCTCCAATATCGTGACGGGAATAGGTTTTATAGG
>JACFNS010000359.1 GCA_019454705.1 Taibaiella sp.
CCTTTCTGTATATTATAGAATGCGGTAGACAGATTTTTTATCGGGTTGATGATTTGATAAAACAGGCCTATGAACATGATGAAGAAGGGCCCTGTAAGAGATGTGTCGCCAGAGAAGATGAGCTTACCGCCATACCATAGTATAATACACACCACTATGATACCCATCGTTTCCGACAAGGGAGAGCTCAGGTCGCGGCGCATGGCTATCTTATTCTTCAGGCGAAAGATGAGGTTGTTGATTTGAGTGAAACGCAACTGCTGGTGTTTCTCTGCATTGAATGCTTTTACCACACGCATGCCCACCAGTGTTTCATCTATCACGCCCAATACATTGCCCAACTGCTCCTGCGCTTCGCCCGATGGCTTCTTCAGCGACTTGCCTATACGCCCGATTATTAACCCGGATATAGGTAACAGTATGAGCAGGAAGAGTGTTAGTTGCGGACTGATGACCACCATAGATATAAGTGTGATAATAATGGTCAATGGTTCGCGGATAAAAGTTTCCAGCACATTCATGATAGATACTTCCACCTCGTTGATATCATTGGTCATTTTAGATATCAGGTCGCCCTTTCGCTCTTCGTTAAAGAAGCCGATGGGCAGCGAGAGCGCTTTCATAAACATCTCGTTGCGTAGCTTGCGTATCACGGCATTGCGTATGGGGTTCAGTATGTTCAGCGAGGTATATACAAACAGGTTTTTCAATATGGTGAATACCACTACTATCAGCACACTGTAAGTAAGCGCGGTCAGCTTGTCGTACTCCAGTATGGTTTCATTCACCTTGTTGATGATATCACTGACTATGCCCTTATTTGTTGATGGCTCGCTCACGCCCTCAAACAGTACTTGCAATACGGGCGCCAGCATGGTAAATGAAAACAACGAAAATACCACCGCCAGCAGGCTGGTAACAAAATAGAGGACTATCCTGCTTTGAAAGCCGGCTAAGTGCTTGAGTAAAGGGGCAATCTTCTTCATAATATTATTCTATCGTCCAGGATACACTGCCATCCTTTTCGTCTTTTATCATAACACCGGCTTCCGCCAGTTTATTGCGTATCAGGTCCGATGTTGCATAGTCTTTTCTTGCTTTGGCGTCTTTACGCATCTCCACCAGCAGCGACAGTACTTTGTCTATCTTTCCATCCTGCTGCACCTGCAATGGCTGCATCCCCAATATATCTACAAGGTAAGTTTTGAAGGCTTCCAGCATCAATTGGTATGTAGCCGTAGATAATGCATTTTGCTTTATTTGCCCACCCTTTATGCCGTTGATAATAGGTGCCAGTTCAAACAGGTTGGCCAATACTTTGGCTGTATTGAAATCATCGTTCATGAAATCAGCACACTCATTGCAGAAGCGGTTAACTTTTTCGTCCAGTTCTTTATCTGCTGCGTTGCCGTTAGATGGTGTGGATAGTTTTTGCAATACCTCATACGCCTCCCACAGCCTGCGGAATGCCTTTTCGGATGCCTGTAGTGCTTCATTGGAGAAATCCAGCGTGCTGCGGTAATGTGTCTGAAGAATATAAAAACGTACTACCATGGGGTGATATGATTGTTCCAGCAATGGATGGTTGCCGCTGAATAATTCTGTTATCTTGATAACATTATTATAGCTTTTGCCCATCTTTTTGCCATTGATGGTAATCATATTATTGTGCATCCAGTAGCGTACCGGCGCGCAGCTGTGTGCGATGGTTGACTGTGCTATCTCGCTTTCGTGGTGCGGAAATTGCAGGTCCATTCCGCCGCCGTGTATGTCAAATACCTGCCCCAGGTACTTGCTGCTCATGGCCGAGCATTCTATGTGCCATCCCGGGAAACCCTCTCCCCATGGGCTTATCCAGCGCATGATATGCTCGGGTGGTGCTTTCTTCCACAGTGCGAAGTCCACTTTATTTCTTTTCTCGTCTTGGCCATCTAGGTCGCGCGTGGTCTCCAGCAGTTCATCTATCTTACGCCCGGACAGTTTTCCGTACGGATATTTTTCTGCGTACTTCTTTACATCGAAATATACAGAGCCGTTTACTTCATAGGCATAACCCTTATTGATGATATCCTGTATCATCTGTATTTGCTCTATAACATGGCCGGTGGCGGTGGGCTCTATATTTGGCTCTACATTGTTGAACAGGCGCATCCCCCAATGAAAGAGGTTAGTGTATTTCTGCACCAGCTCCATTGGCTCCATCCTTTCCAGGTGGGCTTTTTCGGCTACTTTATCCACCGCTTCACGCCCTTCTTCTTCAAAGTGTCCCGCATCGGTGATGTTGCGCACATAACGCACTTTATAGCCCAGGTGGTTCAGGTAACGATATACTACATCAAAAGTAATGTAGGGGCGTGCATGCCCCAGGTGCGACTCACCCGATACGGTAGGGCCACACACATACAGTCCCGCATGGCCGGGTACTGAGGGTACAAACTTTTCCTTTTCTCGTGTATATGAATTGTAAATGTGTAACTCTGACATATGGCAAAATAAATGTAAAATTACGGCTTAGCCTTCAGCCTTTGATTTTATTTGAAAATTCGCAATAACAGGGTTATGGTCGGACAGCGGCGTGTAGGGCGATTTGTAGCCAATACAGCGCAGTGCCGATGGATGGTAAAAAATATAGTCTATGCGCAGGGTGGGCGACAGGCGGCTGTATGTCCGTCCCAGTCCGCTGCCCCTTTGCAGGAAGGCATCTTTTAGGCCCTCGCTCATGCGGGTGTATGTATAAGAAGCCGGCAGGTCGTTCAGGTCGCCGCACACAATTACAGGGTAGGGACTTGCTTCAATCACTTCGCGTGCCACTTTTACTTCCCTTGCCCTGCGCAGGAAGGCATAGTTAAACTTCCACAAGTAAGAGCGGGAGCGTACCAGGTCGGCCTTGTCGGTATTGCTGGCCACTTCTTCTATATAATCCTTATCGTTATCACTCAGCCCGAAAGTATTAAGGTGTACGGAAAAGAAACGTATGGTATCTGCATTGGCAGGTACTATATCACCTTGCAGCATGTATATGTAGTCCGATAGTTTGTGCGCTTTGAAATTGTATATTTCATAACGCGAAAAGATAGCTGTACCAAGGAATATCGTTTTGCCCAGCGTATTATCTGCCTGGAAGCGGTAATCCTTGTACCCCCCTTTTTTCA
>JACFNS010000360.1:0-1403 GCA_019454705.1 Taibaiella sp.
TTTGCCTTACAGACAAGCCCTTTTCCCTTACCTCGCGGAATACATAGAGTTGCTGGTCTACCTGCTCCAGCCCGATTATAGCACGGGCATGGCCCATGCTCAGCTCACCATCGCGCACCGACCTTTGCACATCGGGCGGCAGGCGCAGCAGGCGCAGGTAGTTGGTAACTGTAGAGCGGTCTTTCTTCATCCGCTCAGCCACTTCTTCCTGTGTCAGGTCGCACTCGTCCATCAGGCGGCGGTAGCTCAGGCCTATTTCTATCGCGTTCAGGTTTTCGCGCTGCAGGTTTTCCAGTAGGGCCATCTCCAGCATCTGCTGGTCGTCTGCCGTGCGTATGTAGGCGGGTATATCTTTCAGCCCGGCCATTTTAGATGCACGCAGGCGACGTTCGCCCGAAATCAACTGGTATTTCACCGGGCTGATTTTCACCACCGTTACCGGCTGTATGATATCGTGCAGCTTGATGCTTTCAGAAAGTTCTTTCAGCGCTTCTTCGTCAAAATCGCGGCGGGGCTGCTTGGGATTTACTTCTATCTGCTCTAGAGGTATACGCATGATGTTGCCTGCGCTCTGCCCCGTTACAGATGGCGGTGCGGCTTTCTCATCGGTGCCCTTCATTTCCTCGTCAATGGTATTGAGCAGGGCACGGATACCTTTTCCCAGTGCTTGTTTCTTATTATTAGTCGACATGATTGCCGGATTCAAATATTTTGTCTTCGTTTTTAATCTTCGTCATATTGTTCTTCTGCAGTATCTCCTTAGCCAGGTTCAGGTAGTTGACCGCACCCGTGCTTTCCGCATCATACATCAGTGCCGGAGTACCGAAACTTGGCGCCTCGCCCAGGCGGGTGTTGCGGTGCACAATAGTATTGAATACCAGCTCGCCAAAGTGGTTTTTGATTTCTTCCACCACCTGGTTGGACAAACGGAGGCGGCCATCATACATGGTCATCAATATGCCTTCTATCTGTAGCTCTGTATTGATACGTGTCTGCACTATCTTAATCGTATTCAGCAACTTGCCCAGCCCTTCCAGTGCGAAGTACTCGCACTGTACCGGTATCACCACGCTGTCTGCCGCAGTCAGTGCATTCACTGTAATGAGGCCAAGAGATGGAGAACAATCAATGATGATAAAATCATATTGGCTGCGCACCTCTTCCAGCGCCAGGCGCATCACATGCTCGCGGTTGGGGTGGTGTATCAATTCTATCTCGGCACCTACCAGGTCCAGGTGAGATGGTATGAGGTAGAGGTTGGGCGTTTCCGTTTCCAGTATCACCTGCGATACGGGCGTTTCATTCACCATACAGTCATACAGGCTCAGCTGGACGTTCTTCAGGTCGAAGCCATTGCCCGTAGTGCTGTTAGCCTGCGGGTCGGCATCTATCAGCAATGTTTT
>JACFNS010000360.1:1413-3139 GCA_019454705.1 Taibaiella sp.
AGCACGGCCAGGCTGGCAGCCAGGTTGATAGCGGTAGTAGTTTTTCCTACCCCGCCTTTCTGGTTCGCTATCGCTATTACTTTTGACATATATCAGGTTGTACTAAGCAGATTAAATTAATATTTTTTACCGAACGTCACGTGTTAATTTATAATGATATGGTTTCGCCAATGGCAGGCAGCAACAGTTGCCTGCCCGCATCCGCAAATATCTTTTTAGCTTTTTCTTTATCTATAGCAATAGGCGACCAGGTATCGTAATGCACACCCACAACCTTATTACATTGCACAAATTCAGCCGCTATTACTGCATCTTCCACATTCATAGTGAAGTGACCGCCCACCGGCATAATGGCGAAATCCATTTTGCCATAGCGGGGTATCAGCTGCATATCCATTATGAGGCAGGTATCGCCTGTATAGTGGAAAGTACCATCAGCAGTGGTAACCACAAACCCCGCGGGGTTGCCCCCATAGCTGCCATCGGGCATGCTGCTGCTATGCGCGGCCGGTGTCATGCGTACACTGCCAAAATCGGTTTTCAAAGGCCCCAGGTTCATGCCCACTACGTTGTCATAGCCCTGTTTGCTTATCCAATTGGCCACTTCCAGCATGCCTATCACCTGCGCACCCGTGTTATTGGCTATGTTTACCAGGTCGGCTATATGGTCGCCATGGCCGTGTGAAATGAGGATATAATCAGCCTTAATTGATTGAATATCAATATCTTTAGCATTATCGTTGCCTGAAATAAACGGGTCGAACAGCAGCTTGATACCTGCCGCCTCTACCATAAAACAGGAATGTCCGTAATACGTGAGCTTCATGTTCCCTTATTCTCCTTTCTATTTATTGGTTGCAAGTCTAACAAAGTTAACGTGGTTGGTGCATATTTGCGTGGAACATCCGTGAAATGTGGATAAGTCGGGCTGTGCCCGAAGTAAAAATTCAAAAGTAAAAAGCCAAAAGTTTAAAATCTCCGGAAACAAAATACAAAACCCTCAATGTGTCCCAAGACTGAAGAGGATTATAGTTTTTGTTCCCAAATGATGCCGGGGAAATGAAAAAAATGCTTTTGGCATCAATTTGAAGATAAATCACTGATTATCAATTTTATATTTTGTTCCAATTGTGCGGAATTGTTCCGTGCCGGAACAAAACGTAACTGCGGACTACAAAACCGTGTATCTGGATTTCTGATATTTTCATGTCAAAGAGCTGATGACCCACCAGGTTTTGGCGGATGTTACAATATGTAAATTTACGTAAAATTGTTGTAGATAACAATTTAAAAAGCAATACTTATGATGAGATAAATGAATAAGAACAACAGTTGCAGCCCGGACCCTTACCCCCTATCCTCATACCATCTCTCATCGAAAGTATGGGCTGATGGTTTGCCATATTTCAGGATAACATAAGCCATATATACCACCAGGAAGGGCGAGAGGATGAACATGCCGATAATCAAGTTATCGGGCAGGCCAATAAAGGGCGCCGCATGGTATACCACTGCAAATAATGTAACTAAACTGACTACTATCCACATCTTTGTCATAACATCACATTTTAGTCTTGTATAATAACAAGTACAGATATGGCAGGATGTAAAGTGTACTGTTAAATCCTTGCAGATTATCAACCAAAGTACCAGTGAAATTGTTCCCTGATAATATCACTATCCATTGAAAAAGAATAGATTATGTTAAGTTTTTTGCAAAGCTTCC
>JACFNS010000361.1 GCA_019454705.1 Taibaiella sp.
CTGGCTGGTATGGTGTATATGATACCATGTCCTAAGTCTCCGCATGGCTGCGACGTGGACCCCAGCGGACAATATATAGTAGGTAGCGGTAAACTGGCTGCGTTGATACCTGTGTTCTCTTTTGACAAACTAACTAAGGCAATAGCTGCCAAAGATTTTGAAGGAGACTATCATGGCATACCTGTGGTGAAGTACGAATCAGTATTGCACGGCGAGGTGAAGAAACCGGGCCTGGGCCCATTGCACACCGAGTTTGACGGTAAAGGCTTTGGTTATACTTCTATGTTCCTGTCTTCTGAAATAGTGAAGTGGAATATTGAAACATTGGAGGTAGTAGACAGGGTGCCTACTTACTACTCAATAGGCCACTTGTGTATACCTGGCGGTGACACTAAAAAGCCATGGGGTAAATATGTAATCGCTTACAACAAAATTACCAAAGACAGGTACCTGCCTACAGGCCCTGAGCTGGCACAGTCTGCACAGATATATGATATAAGCGGCGATAAAATGGAGCTGATACTCGACTTCCCTACTGTGGGTGAGCCGCACTATGCGCAGGGTATTGCCGCCAGTGTTATCAAAGACAAGAGCGTGAAGATATACGACATCAATAAGAACAAGCACAAGTATGTGGCTATGGGCGAAAAAGAAGCCAAAGTAGTACGTACCGGCAACCGTGTAGATATATACATGACCGCCATCCGCTCTCACCTGGCACCGGATAATATAGAAGGTGTGTACGTGGGCGATGAAGTGTACTTCCACGTAACCAACCTGGAGCAAGACTGGGATATACCGCATGGTTTCGCTATCAAAAACAACCCGAATGCGGAACTGCTGATTATGCCCGGCGAAACAGCAACGCTGAAATTTGTTCCGCAAAAGGCAGGTATGTACCCGTTCTATTGTACAGACTTCTGCTCTGCCCTGCACCAGGAAATGCAAGGATACCTGAGGGTATCACCTAAAGGAAGCAATGTACCGTTGAGGTTTGGTATAGGGGAAACAGCCCCCGGAGTAGCTGCTAAATAATGAATAGTTGGATAATGGTAGTGCCCCGCCAAACGGGTACTACCATTATTTCTTAAAAAAACGAGGAAAGATGAAATTGACAAAAATCGGTAAGGCGAGTATAATAGTAGTAATCCTCTTCCTGGCAACGCTGTGGGCATTCCCTATGTGGGATATACAACTGGGTGCGCCGCAATATCCCGATGGGTTGTCCATGCAGATATGGATAAATGACGTAAGCGGTGATGTTGAAATCATTAATGGCCTGAACCACTATATAGGCATGAAAACTATACATAAGGAGGACTTTAAAGAATTTATTTACCTGCCCATAACTATGATGTCTTTTATGGCCCTGGGGCTTTTGGTACTGGTGCTTAACAGGAAACGATATTATTATATCTGGACGGGTATATTCGTTGTAATAGGGTTGGTGTCATTCTATGATTTTTATAGCTGGCTGTATAAATATGGCCACGACCTGGATCCCACTGCGCCTATACAAGTGCCCGGTATGGCCTACCAGCCGCCGTTGATAGGTTATAAAAAGATGCTGAATTTTGAAGCACTGTCTCAGCCCCATGTGGGCGGATGGTTTTATATTGCTGCAGGGGCGCTGATGGTACTGGTGTGTTATTATGAATGGAAGAAATCTAAAACCGCTGTAAAATGAAAAATGTGGTGATGACCATATGTGCATCTGCACTATTGTTGCTCGCATCCTGTTCTAAAGGGTATAAGCCGATAGAATACGGCAGCGATGGCTGTGCACATTGTAAGATGACTATTATGGATGCCCGTTATGGTGCGGAGGTGATAACCGATAAAGGGAAAGTGTACAAATTTGATGATATACTGTGCATGAAGCAATACATTACCGAGCAAAATATGAATGAAGCGGAATTGTCACTTTTTGTGGAAAAATACACTGCTGAAAAAAATGATGTGACTGACGCCAAACAGGCTACCTATCTGCAGCATGAATATTTTGCCAGCCCGATGAACGGCGATTATGCCGCGTTTATAAATGCAACAGAGGCGCAAAAGTTTGCTGACAGCCTGCAGGTATCCATGTTGCAATGGAATAATATTCAATAATGATTGCTATCCCGGGAAAAATATTACTGCTATCAATGTTTGTAGGATTTGTGATTCCATCCTACGGCAAGACTCACGTGGTTCAGCCCGGCAAGTCGGCGATAAAATCTGCTATCACCAGTGCGTCTGCCGGTGATACGCTTGTAATCAAGCAGGGGATATACAACGAATGGGATATCCTTGTGACCAAGAAACTCTTTATAAAAGGAGAGGGCAATGTTGTTGTTGACGGTCAGAAGAAATCAGAGATATTCGTGCTGGCAGCCAATGGAATTGTATTGCAGGGCATTACTGTGCAAAACACAGGCGTATCCAGCATGAAAGATATGGCTGCGGTGCGCATACAGGAAGCGCAATACGTAACCGTAAGGAATAATAAATTGCTGAACAATACATACGGCGTGTATGTGCAGAACGGTGCCCATTGCCTCATAGCCAATAACATAATACGGTCGGCGGCGGTAGGTGAGCAAAACAGCGGCAATGGCATACACGCCTGGCGGGGCGATGACCTGCGCATAACAGGCAATAAAGTATATGGCCACCGCGATGGCATATACCTTGAATTCGTCGTCAACTCAACAATAAGTAATAATACATCGGAGAAGAATGTGCGGTACGGATTGCATTTTATGTTTTCTCACGATGATACTTATAGCAAAAATATTTTTTCTGACAATGGATCGGGCGTGGCGGTGATGTTCTCAAAAGGTGTGACCATGACCGATAATGTGTTTAAGAATAACTGGGGAGATGCCGCTTATGGACTGCTGCTGAAGGAAATAACGAATGGAAAAATAGAAGGAAACATCTTTATGAAAAACACCGTGGGAGTGTATATGGAGGGCGCAACCCGCATACATACCAGCCGGAATGTCTTCAGGGATAATGGCTGGGCTATGCGCATACAGGCCAGCTCCAGCAACGGCAGCTTTACTGAAAATAACTTCATCAGCAATTCATTTGACGTTGCTACCAATGGCAATATGGTGCTGAATGTGTTTAAGAATAATTACTGGGACAA
>JACFNS010000362.1 GCA_019454705.1 Taibaiella sp.
AGAGAATCAGACGTGTAACTTATTGTATTAGTTACGCTATGTGGTTACACGCTTTGCAGCGTGTCACTTACCTGGCGTTACAAAACTTCATCTGTAACGCGCTGTTGTTTTTTTTCTTCCAATCTTTCAAAGAACTTATGACGCAACTACATACGTAGCTTTTGTCGATGTTAGCACTGTGGACTTGAACCACATTTTCAGCCTTTAACTGACCTGCTATTTTAAGAACTTGTTACGCTGCGATTATCTTTCGATTAATCTTTACTGCGAAACGGAGTGCAAAAGTATAACCTCATTATCAAACCACAAAATCTTTTTCAGATATTTATTTTGGCTATAACCTACCTGATAATCAATCTCTTCTGCGTTTTAAAGAACTACCCTTTTTGCTAAGGGACTGCAAAGGTAGAAAACAATTTCAACTGAGCAAATTTATTTTTTAAAAACTGCCGCAGAAAGTCATTTCTACCTCTATATCAAAGAACCCTTTTTAAAAAAGCGGACGGTAAAGGTACTACCAATAATTATTACAGCCAAAAGAACGCTGCATGATTTAACTCATTTTTTTTCCGGTAATAGCGTGGATGAAAGCTATCAAGCTTCGCCGGCCTGTGCCTGCATTCGCCTGATACGGTCCTGCAGCTTTTCACTGGTCAGTTCATCGCGCAGGCTATCTACTTTTATAGGGAAACAAAAGGGAGTTAAATCAGCGGGGCGGGTTATTAATATCTTACTCTCCCTTATGCGCTGTAGCGAATAATGCAGGCGTTGGGCCTCAACTTCGTAAGTAAGCACTTCGCGATGCGCCTGCTGTAATAACAGGTGAGCCGGCTCCGTATCCACCAAAACATTATAGAGCAACCCGGTTGAATTCTGCAAATGACGTTGTTTTTTATACTCGCCCGGAAAGCCCTGGAATACAAGTCCTGCAATAACGGCAATATCACGAAACTTGCGCCGGCTCATTTCAGCAGCATTTACACTGCGTTGCAGGTCGGCATACCAGTTTTCAGGACTGAATATCTCTTGGATATTCTCTTCATTTACCGGTATAGGTTGGTCGCTGAGGAGTTCAAAGCCATAATCATTCATGGCAATGGAAAAAGTAATAGGCTTTATTTGTGTGATGCGATATGCCAGCAATGAAGCCAATGCATGATGCACCAGCCGCCCCTCGAAAGGGTAAACAAACATATGATGCCCGTCTTTCGTGTCTATAAACTCTACCAGCAATTCATCTTGTGCAGGTATGGCCGATCGCTCTCTTTGCGTATCGAACAATGGCTGTAAGAACTGCAACAATTCATTGCCCGATGGATTGACAGATGCCTGCTGGAAGGCGCTACGCAAAACATGCCCCAGGTTGGAAGACAGCGGCACCCTACCCCCGCCCCATGCGGGTACACGGGCATTCTGCGCGTTTGACCGCCGTACATAAGCCACCATGTCTTTTACCTGCACCAGCTCGAGCCGGCGTCCGGCTAAAACGAAGGCATCACCCGGCTGGAGGCTGGAGATGAAGTATTCTTCGATAGTACCTACAAATCCACCACTCATCAACTTGACCTGCATAATGGCATCTCCTACAATAGTACCTATGTGCATCCTGTGGCGCATAGCCACACGCCTGCCCGTCACCTTATATATACCATCCACATTCACCACCTTGTGATACTCATCGTACCCGTGCAGGGTGGCGCCACCAGTTGTTACAAACGCGAGTAAGTAATCCCATTCATCATTAGTAATATCTGTATAACAATGCGTACCCCTTACCTCGTCCAGTAAATCTTCGCTGACGAACCCATCGCCGGTGGCAATTGTCACCATATATTGTGCCAGCACGTCAAAAGCCAATACGTAGGGAGAACGGCTTTCCACTTCTCCTTGTTCGTACGCCATTTTTAGTGCTGCAGCTTCTACAATTTCCAACGAATGGGTGGGCACGAAATATACCTTGCTGATTGCGCCGGGTTCGTGCCCGCTACGCCCGGCCCGTTGAATAAACCGGGCGATACCCTTGGGGCTACCTATTTGTATAACCGTATCTACTGGCCTGAAATCGACCCCTAAATCGAGACTGGCCGTGCAAACTACCACCTGCAAAACACCTTTGTGCAGATTCTCTTCCACCCACAGGCGCATCTCCATGTCAATGCTGCTGTGGTGCAGTGCAATAGCACCTGCAAGGTCGGGGGCAGCCTCCAGCAATGCCTGGTACCACATTTCGGCCTGCGAACGGACATTGGTAAATAATAATGTAGAACGGCTGTTCCTGATAACAGGTAATACGTGGTTTATCATCTTCAACCCCAGGTGGCCCGCCCAGGGGAAACATTCTACCGTTTCAGGAAGTATAGTATGAATTTCAACCAGCTTCTTTTGTTCCGCGCGAATGACAACTGCGTTGTTATCATGCCCGAGCAATACATGCATAGCTTCATCGAGGTTGCCAATGGTAGCGGAGATACCCCATATTCGTATTGGAGAGTAGTAAGTTGTGAGTCGTGAGTCTTTTTTAATTCCTTTGATATGTGCCAAAGCCAACTCTACCTGTACTCCACGTTTACTACCCAACAGTTCGTGCCACTCGTCGACAGCAATACAGGTGAGTGTTTTAAAATAGTCGGCATGATTTTTTGAAGCAAAGAGAAGATGCAGGCTTTCCGGTGTGATGACCAGAATTTCGGGCATATTGCGCTTCTGCTTTTCGCGTTCCGAAACGGGGGTATCACCATTGCGGATGGCAACCTTCCAGGGGATTTCCAGCTCGTGCAGCGCCTCCTCCATAGCACGGGCGATGTCCTTTGCAAGAGCGCGCAGGGGGCTTATCCACAGTAATTGTAAACCCGAATTGGTTTTGGTCTTGTAATCGGGATTATTATTTATCCAGTCTATAACTACCGCCAGGAATACAGAATATGTCTTGCCAAAACCCGTAGGTGCATTTACTATACCACTCAACCCCTCCAGGTGCATTTGCCATGTTTCCTGCTGGAAAGCAAAGGGTTGCAGGCCCTTCGCATGGAGCCATGCAAGGACTGTTTCGTAACCTATGTTTCTTTGTAAAGACACTGTATACTGTTATTACAATAATAAGGGAAAACTTGTTGCAATATGTCTAAAAGGGATTTG
>JACFNS010000363.1 GCA_019454705.1 Taibaiella sp.
ACAACAGCCGCTCGTATAATTGTGTTTGCATCAAGCCAAAGCCAGGAATCGTGAATAAAACTCCCGTCAGGCAGGTCAAATAACATGACAGCTTCAACGCTATCATTTCCATGAGAGCTATTAGCATTGATGGTAAATATTATCTCTACGTTTGCATACGCACCTTGTGGTGTGACGGTAACTTCTGGATCGGTAATGATGCCTTGTGTCCGCTTCCACATATTGAAATGCGGATTGGATACTGTAATACTGAATTGGGACTGAGCAAAAATGGGGGTCGCTGTAAAGAAGCAAAGGATAAAAGAACACAGCAGGTTTTTCATATAGGGAAATTTTTATAAGTTAAAGGTATTGTAAAAAAATGAACCCGGGATGGCACTGAGGTCACAATTCTGTCATAAAAAAGGGCGTATTATTGTTTGATGTACAGGCCGCTGACATGCGCGTTGTGTCCGAAACCGCAGTTGTCCTTGTCGCTGATGTAGTTCACAACAGCGAAGCCTTTGTAAAACCGGATACGTATAGCGCATGGGCCAAAGGAGGTTGATTCGTACAGGGCGGTATTACCAGTAAGCTGAAACTCTGTTTTGTCAAGGATAGCCAGGTTGCGGGCAGGTGCAGCCGATACATTATCGAAAGCAACTGTGGCAGTACTCATCTTTTTGGAGACGGTCATATGACCCAATGCACCGGTTTTACCATAGCTATATACGTATGTTCCTGATATATCATTTTGGGCTTCTATATCCGGTACCAAAACGGCAGTATCAGTGCGCATCAGTGAGGCTGAATAATGTTCATCTCCCGTAGGCGATGTCCAGCCGCCCTCGGCACCATGTTCATCAGGACGCAATTCCCATATACCTGATATATCGCCGTCAGGCCACATTTCCAATATGCGGTATATGTCGTTTTGTATAGTACCGATAAGTTGTATAGGCCTTGCATTTTTGTTTTCGGTATAGAAAAGGCTGCCTGTTAATACATCTCCGTATTCTTTGTACCACATCAGTACCGGGTATCTGCCATCCAGGTTGCCCTGCCACGCATATATATGGTTGACACTATCTTTTTTCACCTGTACTATATACGTCTTTTCATTTGCCTCACTGTTGCTCTGTACATCACCCGCTTCGGTAGCGTTGCAGGCATGTAATGCTATAGAGAGTGTAAAGACGATATATATATAAGCGCGCATCAGTGCTGTGTTATGATGCGTCAATGTTATTTACACTGAGCAGTATTTCATAAAACCTGTACACATCCTCAAAGGTATTGTATAAAGGTACAGGGGCTATGCGTATCACATTAGGCTCGCGCCAGTCGGCTATCACACCATTTTTTGTCAATGCATCAAATACTTCCCTGCCCTTGTCTGCAAACAGGAGCGATAACTGGCATCCGCGGCGGGACGGGTCTGAAGGGGTGATGATCTCAAAAGAAAGGTGTTTCACCTGCTTTAGCAGGAACTCTGCATAGCCGGTAAGTAGTTCACTTTTTTCACGTAACGCTTTCATGCCCGCCTTGTCGTGAATATCAAGCGCGGCATTATGCGCCACCATATTAAACACAGGTGCATTACTCATTTGCCAGCTTCCGGCGTTGTGCTGCGGTACAAACCCCTTACGCATTTTGAAGCGGTCTTTTTCATCATTGCCCCACCAGCCACCCAGCCTGAATATTTCCGGATTGCTGCAATGTTTTTCGTGTACGAATATGCCACCCACACCGCCGGGGCCTGAGTTGAGGTATTTGTACGAACACCAGCAGGCGAAGTCCACATCCCAGTCGTGCAACTGCATGGGTATATTACCGGCTGCATGCGCCAGGTCGTAGCCCGCATAAGCGCCGACTTTGTGCGCTGCCGCGGTGATTTGTTGCAAGTTGAAGTATTGGCCGGTATAATAATTCACTCCGCCAAACATCACCAATGCCAGGCTATCACCTGCTTCTTCTATCGCTTTCAGTATATCTTCCTCTTCTATGATATGCTTTCCGGGTTTAGGTGCTATTTCTATGATGGCATCGGCAGGGTCGTAGCCATGCATACGTACCTGCGTTTCCACAGCATATTGGTCGCTGGGGAATGCCCCAGCTTCCATCATTATTTTATACCTGTTGCCTTCCGGACGGTAAAATGATATCATCAGCAGGTGCAGGTTTACCGTAAGGGTATTGGTGGCTACCACTTCCTCCTTTTTAGCCCCTACCAGTTTTGCCAGTCTATCAGAAAAAATATGATGGTATGAAAACCAGGGGTTAGCAGCATTAAAATGTCCTTCTACACCATGCTTGGCCCAGTCTTTCAGTTCCTGTTGCATCAGGTATTCCACACTGCGGGGCTGCAGGCCCAGTGAGTTGCCGCACATATATATCACGTCCTTTCCCTGGTGTTGAGGGAAATGGAAACGGGTACGGAAAGAGTATAGCGTATCTACCTGGTCCAGCTCTTGTGCGTAGGCCAATGAGGCCTCGTAATTCATGCTCATCATAATTATTTGCGCAAAAGTAATCAAATAGAGGCTGTTTTTTTGAACCGGAAACTTGTGTTAAAATAATTATAAGAACAAGGTGTATTGAACAAATTGGTAGGTTGTTGGTTATAATGTTGAAACAAAACTCGCAAAGTATGAAAAAGCTAATGTTATTTTTAGGTACGGCATTATTGGTATTTTCTACATGGGTAGCGCAGGCGCAAAGTGGTGCCATAGGTTTACGTGCCACACCCGATGGTGGCGGTTTTACAGGTAAGGCATATATGAGCAGGTACCTGGCTTTCGAAGGACAACTGAACTTCGGGGGATTGCTTAGCCTGCCGGGAGAAAGCTTTACAGCTGTAGCTTTGCTGGAAGCACACATTCCCTTGCCGGACCCCTCCTGGAGGCTCATATTTGGTGGTGGTTTGCATGGCGGTGTATGGGACAACGGCCGTTGGTACCGTTATAGGGATGAGGTATGGATTGACGACCGGGCCCAGCCAATATTTGGTGTAGATGCCATAGGTGGGGTGGAATATATATTTAAGAATATACCGCTAGGGTTGAGCGCTGATATTAAACCGGCTATCAATTTTACCGGTGGAGGTCCTGAGTTTTTCAACCATAATGTATTCGGCCTGTCAGCAAGAT
>JACFNS010000364.1 GCA_019454705.1 Taibaiella sp.
ATTTATCCTGAAGAAATATTATATCATCCTGAGGAGCAACTAACGGGTGCAAACAAGGAAGAGTACCAAATGCTGCAACAAATGATAGCAGGACTGCCTCCATTAGACAAAGCATTGATTCTACTCTACCTGGAAGACAAAACTTATAATGAAATGGCTGAGATAATGGGCATCAGTGCCACTAATGCGGGCACAAGGCTGAACCGCATCAAGGAAAAGCTAAAACAACAAGCAAAACAATTAACTCAATAAAACAGATATAAAAATGGATATAGAACAAATGAAACAATTGTGGAACAAAATGGATGCCGGCATAGACAAACAACAGGCAATTAACACAGAACTGGTGAAACAACTGGTAAAGGACAGAAACAACCGCTCGCTGAGCAGTATATCGTGGATGGAATACCTGGGCATAGCTGTAGCCGTTGTTGTCATGATGGTATTTATCAGTTTGCTCCCCAGGCTTGGCGACAGCCCCTTACTTATTGTCAGCTATATTATTTCCATGCTGATTATGGTTCTTACCCTTATAACAGGCATATACAAGCTCAGGCATATAAGCCCCGACGACTATAGCAAAAGAACAGTTGTAGAGATGAGTGAGCGGATAGAAAAACTGAGGTTGTTTATCGCCAAAGAAAAGATAGCTGCCCTGGTATCAGGCCCGGTAATGATTGCCGCTTTTACAGCAGTGGTTTATAAGTTTGTTCACGACGTCAACATATTCACCAACATAACAGCGTACCTGCCCAGGATAATAGCCGGAACCATAGCCTATGTAATATTAGCAGCACTGCTTTACAAACAGGTGTACTTCAGAAATATCAACGAAATAAAAAGTAATCTTGATGAACTAAGCCAACTAAAGAAAGGCATTGTTTAATCTACTATCATGCCCACACTGTCTAAAACAAACTGCGCCCCGGAGTCTGTATGCTGAATACGGTACCGGGGCGCTAACAACCCTGCACCGCTATAAGAAACACCTTTCACCCGCCTGAAATTTTCAAATTCTTCATTACCGGTAATATCAAATATGGCAATCGCACAAAGATTTCTGCCGATTACGTCAGCATACATATACTCATGGCCCGCGACTGAATCGTAACGATTTATCCAAAACAATACGCTGTCCTTATCCGCTACCTCAACCAGACCCGCTAACTCTATGCGATATTCTTTGTCGGCGGGTTTATACTTATCAAAAATTGGATTATGGTTGGTGCATTGCGGCTTATCGCAGGATGCAAGCAGGATAGCGATTGATATAAAAACAAATACTCGCATAAGTACTACTTATGCGAGTATAACGTTTGTAACAATCATTTATTTTATGACTTCTGTTTTAAAACTGACTTATCGAAAGTTCCCTGCGCCAGGGGGTGATAATTAGCCCTGTATTTAGTATATATATCACGGGCCATAGCTTCTTTGCCCGTATTCATCATTTCCTCGTACAGGGGTTCTAAAAACTTGCGGCGCCCTACCCTACCCAGGAAGTCGTCTATGGCAGGATAGGCTTTTTCATAGTTGGCAGCTATTGCCATCACATACCATTGGTCGGCTATTTCGCTGTTGCCGCTGGTGGTGAAGTTATATTGATTATCCAATGCAGCCATTTGTTCATTGCTCAGGGGCTTTGGCATCTTCCGCAGAAAATGCAGCCACTCGTGAGTAGTCCAGTTCTGCGTATTCAGGGAGGCCGGTGCTGTACCTGCCAGGAATTTCTCGCGCTCTGCATCTACCTTTTCAAAGCGTTCGCGGTCGGCTTTTGGTGCATCAGCAGGAACCCCGGGGCCATATACCCACCCAGCAATGTTCAGCTTTTCAGCTAATGCCTTATCTCCTTTTACCAGGTTTTCGTTCAAGTAATCAATAAACTTTTCCGTGGTAATAGTTGAAAAAGCATGGGCATCAAAATACCCTTTCAGAAAAGCATCCATACGCTCGCGGCCAACATTATTTTCAATATGCTTCAAAAACAATGCACCTTTCTCATAGGCTATATCCGTAAGCCCGTCATCAGGGTCGCGGCCTTTCAGGTCTATTTTCAGGTGAGAATCTTTCATGTTGTTTTCTTCCTTCATACCCTCTGTGGTTTTTTCCAGGTCCTGGTAGCCCAACTCCCATAGCATGTCAGCATAGCTTTTATCCGTCATCTTCTCTGTAAGGCGGCGCTCAAAGTACACGGTAAAGCCCTCGTTCAGCCAAAAGTCGTTCCATGTAGCATTGGTCACCAGGTTGCCGCTCCAGTTGTGCGCCAGCTCGTGAGCAATGAGGTTGGTGAGTGAACGGTCGCCTGCGATAATAGTAGGCGTGGCAAATGTAAGTTTGGGATTTTCCATACCACCTAAGGGGAAACCGGAAGGCAGTACCAATATATCATAACGTCCCCAACGGTATGGGCCATATAAAGATTCAGCAACATCTACCATATTGCCTACTTCAGCAAATTCATTATGCGCTTTGTCCAGCATTACCGGGTCGGCATATACGCCTGTACGTTCATCAATAGCCCTGAACTCAACATCACCTACTGCCAATGCCATCAGGTAAGCAGGTATAGGAATATCCATATGGAAATGATAAATGCCGCTATCATTTTTCTGCTGGGGATTTTCAGCACTCATCAACGCCATTAAACCCTGCGGTACCTGCACTCTGGCTGTATAAGTAAAACGTATGCCCGGCCCGTCAGGCACAGGAATCCATGAGCGGGCATATATACTCTCGGACTGTGTATATAAAAACGGGTGTTTTTTTTCCTGAAGTTTGTTGTGGCTTCAGCCATTGCAAAGCCCTGGCACCAGGGTCTGAACTATAGTATATATCTACCCGTTTACTATTTTCATTAATAGGTATTTTCAAAGCTGTACCGAGATGCTCCACTTCTGCGCCCCAAAAATGCTGTACCCTGCTTCCATCAACTATTACACTATCTACTGTCAAACGGAATGCATCTAATACCAGTTGTTCTTTTTTGTGGAGATTGTCAATGTCCCATGACGCCCTGCCTGCTATACGCCTGTTTTCAAAATCAACCTTAACATCAAGGTCCAGGTGTTTTAACTATACACTATCCGCATTGCTTTGGGTATGTTCGTCTTTTGCAATACTT
>JACFNS010000365.1 GCA_019454705.1 Taibaiella sp.
CCACCGCCAAACTGGTAGTCATCCACCTGGGCCTGTTTGTAGGGGGTATAATCGCGCAGGTTGTGTACATGCACATCCAGCAGCCCTTTGGCCTGCGCCCTCTTCAGTATAGAATGGCTGAAGGGGCTTTCCAGCAACTGTGGCAGTACGGTTATTATGTCAATACGCATGTTAAATTCAAAAGTAAAAAGTCAAAAAGTAAAAACTGCTCCTAAATGGCTGTTTGTCAGCCCAAATAAACGTCCAGCAAGCCTTCGGGAAGGTCCATACGCAGGTACTTATTCTTGTAGTTCACATCCAGTATCATATCCTCTACCAGCGGTACCAGCACTTCTTTTCCGTCTACCGTCAGGCGGGCAATCCATTGTTTGCCCATCAGCAGTACGTCTTCTATGGTGCCTACCCCACCCCTTGTTTTATCTACCAGGTTGAAGCCGATATACATCAACGGGCTGTCCACCTTTGCTTTTTCCAGCACTTCTTCCTTTACGTAGGCAGTTTTGCCCACCAGTTTTTTGGCTTCTTCAGCATTTGTCACATCATCAATGGTAATGATGTACTCTGTATCATTGGCAGCCTTTGCCGTTTCTACAAAGTAAGGAATGAAGCTTTCGCGCCTGAGCTCTATAAACAAGACATCACCTTTTTTCAGCCAGCCCGTATCGTCTATTATCTGCTGCAAAACTACAGCACCCTGCAACCCATGTGTTGCTACTATCTTACCTACTCTTAGCATAATTGTGCCGCAAAGTTAAAAATACCCGAAATACAATTTAGCATGGGTGGAATATTCGATATTGAGTTCATCGCCGTCGTTCAGCAGGTGGTAGTCGTTTTCTGACACTTCAATGCTCAGTTTGTTAGGGCTGTCCAGGTAAAAGTAATAAGTGTGGTTCTGTGGCATATATTGCTTACGGGTAATGCGGGTACGCTCCACAGTTTTACTCATCTGCCTGATGTCGGCTTTCACCTTTTGCAGGCTGCGCCTGTATGCCAACCAGGCACATAACCCGGTAAAACAGAGCAGGAAAGTAACACCCATAAAATATGCACCCAGTTCAAAAGGGTTTTCATCGCCATCCATAGCACGCATCCATGCCACTATAAAAGGTATTATAAAGCAGACAGCCATAAATACGCGTACCGCCCTGTAAAAAGTTCTTGTTTCCTTCCGGTCTTTATCCATAAGAAACTGCAACTCCTCGGGCGATAATACTTCTTTATGTATGCTTACCTCCTGCTTCATCAGGTGTATTTATGTCGTATATGTCTTTGTATTTGCCGCTTGCATATTGCATGAAAGCATCAAAGTTGAGCCCCTGGCCGGTAATGAGTTTGCAGAGTTCTGCCGACCTGTACTTTCTACCATGCCGGTGCACCTTATTACGCAGCCATTGCAACAAAGGCTTATAGTCACCCTGCTCATGCAAAGTTTCCATGTCCGCAATTTCTTTCTTAGCCTGTGCGTAATATTGAGCGGCATAAAAACTACCCAGCGAGTAGGTAGGGAAATAGCCGAAGCTGCCGTGTGCCCAATGCACATCCTGTAATACGCCCTGTTTATCATCGGGTGGTGTTAGGCCCAGGTAGTGCCTGTAAGCGCTATTCCATGCGTCAACCAGCCCATCAGTATCCAACTCTTTACTTATTAACGCTTTTTCTATTTCGTATCGTATCAGTACGTGGAAATGGTATGTTAATTCATCGGCCTCGGTACGGATGAGCGATGGCTGTACTTTATTGATGCCTTTATAGAACTGATCGAGTGTTATATCATTCAATTGAACTGCGAAAGTTTTTTGCAGCGTAGGATAAAAATGTTTCCAGAAATGTACACCTCTGCCTACGCAGTTTTCCCACAGGCGCGATTGCGACTCATGTACCGCCAACGATGCAGCAGCACCCAAAGGCAGCCCGTATTGATTTGCAGGCAAACCCTGCTCGTACAATGCATGCCCGCCCTCATGAATGCTACTCCACAGCAATGATGCAAAATCATGTTCGTCAACCCGGGTAGTGACGCGCACGTCTTCGGGCGCAAAAGATGTAGTAAAGGGATGTTCTGATAAATCCTGGCGGCCTGCATCAAAATCGTAGCCTATCTTCTTCAGTACTTCAACGGAAAATTCCCATTGCTTATCCTTGTTATAATACCGTTGCAAAAATGTATCATCTACCTGCGGTGTATATCTGATACTATCCAGAAGTGGGGGCAGTTGTTTTTTTACATCTGCAAAAACGGGGTCGAGCATGGCAACGGTAGCGCCTTTTTCATAATCGTCCATCAGCGCATCGTAGGGGTGCCCCTCATAGCCATATAAATGCGCCTGCTCTATTTTCAACGCAATCATTTTAGACAACTCGCCTGCATACAGGGCAAAATTGTTTTCTTTTCTAGCTTTTATCCACGCATCGTAGCTGGCGCTTGTCTGCTCTGTTATCCGGGATATAAATGAGGTTGGCAGTTTTTTGCCCTTCAAATAGTCTTCCCTGCTCAGCCTGATGTTATCAGCCTGTGATTCATTCAGGTCTCCCCTGCCCGAGAGTTCCTCCAACAGATTGCCGTAACTATCCGAGGTAACCATATCATGAGCGATAGAAGCCAGTGTAGCCAGTTGCCTGCCACGGTATGGGAAGCCCTTGGGAGGCATATACACTTCCTGGTCCCAACCGAGTACCGCAGAGGCATAACCCAGGTCTGCAGCCTGTTGTGTAGTTTCTAAATATTTATTGTATAATTCCGTTGTAGTTTTTCCAGTCAGCATGTTGCTAAAAATTCATTTCGGCAAAAGTTACTCTCCCCTTGCCTCCAGTCTTGTCACTTTATTGATTCCTTCCAGCGCGCCCAGTTTGCGGCAGAGCACATCCAGTTCTTTAGTATCATACACATATACCATAATCGTACCATCGAAAATGCCATCATGCGAATCGATACTGATAGAACGCATATTCATCTTCAGTTCCGCAGAAATAACATTGGTTATTTTTTGTATTACCCCCACATCATCGAGCCCAATGATACGCACACCTGTAAGGAATGATATTTCTTTATTCTTAGCCCATTTGGTGCGTACAACCCTGTGCCCATAGTTGGCCAGCAGTTGCGCAGCATTA
>JACFNS010000366.1:0-1336 GCA_019454705.1 Taibaiella sp.
GAGCAGCATGTAAGCTGAGCATAAGCCGTTAATATTATGAGCAAACTTGTAACAGTAGTAGTACCAAATTATAACTGCGCACCATACCTGGACAAATGCCTGGAGCACATAGTGAACCAGACATATACCAACTTTGAATGCATAGTATGTGATAATGCTTCTACCGACAACTCGCTGGAAATAATCAATAAATGGGCAGCTAAAGACAGCCGGATACGGGTGCTGACAACAGAAGTGAATGTAGGGGGAATGCTTTGCTACAACAGGATGTTCTTTGAAGCAAAGGGCGACTACATTATGATACAGGATTCGGACGACTGGTGCGACCTGCGAAGAATAGAAAAACAAGCGGCCATATTAGACAAATATGATGTGGGCTGCTGTATGACAAACTCCGTTTTCTACTATGCACATTCGGAGACGGAGTATCCGGATAGGCCGGGGTCGGGAATAGTTACGATAGAGCAGGAAGATTGGGCGCCCGCAACTATCATGTTTAAAAGAGAAATACTTAAGACTATACCGGGTTATCACCTGTATTGGGACAGGGTAACCAGCTACGATAATTATTTTATCATGAGCATCATAGGCGAATATGGTGGGTATTACTTAGATGAATACCTGTATTTCGTTTTGGCAAGGCCCGACTCTGACCACAGAAGTATAGACCTGACCGACAAGGCCGGGCTGAGAAAGCTGATTTCATTCGACATTTACAAGTTTTTGAAAAAGCAACGGATAGAAACAGGTACAGACTGGCTGAAGGATGGCAATATGGAAGCGCTGAAGAATTATGAGCAAAAACTGATGAACGATAAAAACTACCTGGCAGATAAAATAAGGATGTTCGCCTGTATACAAATAGACAACGGCAGGTTCAAAAACGGGTGGTCATTGCTGAAGCAAGCCATCAGTATATCACCGGGTTTTATTAAGAATTATCAATCATTACTCTACCTGCTCAGGTCAAGGATAAAAACCCATGCATAGTATATGAAGGTGAGTATTATAATGTGTTCTTACAATACCGGCCATTATATTGGCAAGGCTATTGAATGCATACTCGCGCAAACATATACTAACTGGGAACTGATAATAAGCGATGACAGATCAAAAGATAATTCGATAGAGGTTATCACGCCCTACCTTTCTGACACACGCATACAACTGCACGTGCAGGAACAGAATCAGGGCTATGTAAAAAATAAGAACTCCGCCATGCGCCGTGCAACAGGCGACCTGGTAACCCAACTGGACTCTGACGACATGTGCCCACCCGAACGCATAGAAAAGCAGGTACGCGTATTCGTGAAAAATCCTGATATAAAAATATGCG
>JACFNS010000366.1:1346-3107 GCA_019454705.1 Taibaiella sp.
TAGATGACCAACCGCTGTACCCAAATGAAGAAAAGAAATACACTGAAGACTTCCTGATAACCGAACCTGCGTTAGAATACCCATTCTGGTTTCCGGGGCTGATGTGGTGCAGGGAACTTTTTGATGAAATAGGGTATTTCCCTGAATACTTCAGCGGGATATATGGCGATGACCATTACTGGAGTTTTAAGGCCGTGCAGAAATACCCCATATATTTCCTCAAGGACTGCTTGTATTATTATCGCATCAATCCCGGTTCGATAACCAATGTACTGGATGACAGGAGAAAACTAATAGCACAGGATATAATTGCCGAGCTACACAGGCTGGTGACGAATACCGGAACGGATTGGCTGGAGCAAGGCAAACCAGAGGAAGGGCTTGCTTTTGAAAAACAACTGTTTCACAACAAACCCCTGATGGCCAAGCGTTATGGCATGTGGGCGGCTAAAGCAGTGGATAAAAAGAACTGGACGCAGGCTAAAGACCTGTTGAAAAAACATTTCAGCCAAAGCAAGACGGACATTGACGGCTATAGAACATTAATATATTATATACGCAGCAGGTATTTAAACAAGGGATGAACATAATACTGGCATCGGAAGTAATACACCCCG
This sequence comes from Taibaiella sp., assembly GCA_019454705.1. GTDB lineage: Bacteria > Bacteroidota > Bacteroidia > Chitinophagales > Chitinophagaceae > UBA5543. The sequence continues at coordinate 1,964 of JACFNS010000366.1, forward strand.
GCGGAGCGGAAACATTTATCCTTCGCCTTGCACAGGCTTTGAAGCGTCAGGGCCACGATGCCCGCGTGTTTGTTTTTTACAACCACCTGCTGAACAGAGAACTCTGCAAAATATTGGCGCCTGAAGTAGAAATAGTTGCAGCCAATATACCGATGGCAAGGCTGTTGGGAAAAATTGATGGCTTAATTTTTCGCCTGGGCATTGACTATAGTATCCGGAGTTATTTCATCCGTAAGTCGCTGAAGAGACTGATACAAGAGCAAAAGACTAACATTATACACAGCCACCTGCTGAAAGTGGATAAGCTATGTGTTGATGTTGCCTATCCTCAACATATCCCTGTGGTTAATACCATACACGGGGACTACCTGCAATTTTTTGAAAAAACAAACAAAGGGATTCATATACCACTCCTCAATTATCTGAATAAGGCAAAAAATAATCTGGAAAAATTATCAGCCGTAGTGTGCATATCAGACAAACAGGTTAGTTTTTTTGACAGGGAATTTGCAGAGCAGACAAAAGGAAAAGTAAGCAAGATATATAATGGCTACGAAGGAAAAATAACTGAAGAACGGAGTGCATTAAGGAAACAACTGGGTATAGCTGAAGAGGATTTTGTATTTGGTATGGTATCGCGCGGGATAGCTGAAAAAGGTTGGGAGGTAGCCATAGAAGCATTTTTGCAATTGAAGAATTCAGTCACTCATCTTGTGCTCACCGGTTCGGGAGATTATATCTCTTCTCTGAAAGAAAAATATGCATCAGAAAAACGCATACACTTTACAGGACATGCTGACAACCCTATCAACTGGATAAATATTTTCGATGTCGGGTTGTTGCCATCCACATATCCATCGGAGAGCCTGCCGACTGTAATAATAGAATACCTGTGCTGCGGCATACCTGTGATAGCCAGCGATGCGGGTGAGATAGTAAATATGACAGGCCAACAGGCGAACCCTGCCGGTATTATAATACCCATAAAGGAAGGCAGAGTAAAGGCGATGCCAGTGAGCGACGCGATGAGTAAATATCTTACAGACAAAGCTTTGTACATGGAACACAAAGCGAATGCAGCGTACTGCTACCGTATGTTTGACATGGAGAAATGTGTGGACGCATATACAAAAGTGTATCAGCA
>JACFNS010000367.1:0-968 GCA_019454705.1 Taibaiella sp.
CTCCCGACATCAACCAGGGTGTAGAACGTAAAAAGAAAGAAGAACAGGGTGCCGGCGACCAGGGTATGATGTTTGGCTACGCTACCAACGAAACAGACAGCTATATGCCCCTGGCACTGGACATGGCGCATGTGCTGCTGCGCGAGCTGGCGGCAATACGCAAAGAAGGCAAACAAATGAAATACCTGCGCCCGGACGCTAAAAGCCAGGTGACGCTGGAATATAGTGATGATAACAAACCGGTGCGTATTGACACTGTGGTTATCTCTACCCAGCACGATGACTTTGCCGAGGAGAAGAAAATGCAGGAAACAATAAAGAAAGATGTACTGAACATCCTGATACCTCGTGTAATTAAGAGTTATCCTCAATACAAAGGTTTGTTCAACAACAAAATAAAGTACCATATCAACCCTACGGGCAAGTTCGTGATTGGTGGGCCGCACGGTGATACCGGCCTTACAGGCCGTAAAATCATAGTGGACACATACGGTGGCAAGGGTGCACACGGTGGTGGCGCCTTCTCAGGTAAAGACCCCAGCAAGGTTGACCGCTCTGCAGCATACGCTACACGCCACATAGCCAAAAACCTTGTGGCAGCCGGCGTGTGCGAGGAGGTACTGGTGCAGGTGTCTTACGCTATTGGTGTAGCAGAACCTATGGGTATATATGTAAATACCTACGGTACAGCCAAGGTAGACATGAACGATGGACAGATAGCCAAAATCGTTGCACAGGTGTTTGATATGCGCCCTTACTTTATAGAGCAACGACTGAAACTACGCCAGCCTATGTATAGCGAGTGTGCCGCATACGGGCATATGGGCCGTAAAAATGAGGTGGTTACCAAAGAATTTAAGAACGGTAACGGCAAAACCAAGAAAATGAATGTGGAGCTGTTTACATGGGAGAAACTGGACTATGTAGGCAAAGTGAAGAAAGCTTTCAGTATTAAGTAATACTGATTT
>JACFNS010000367.1:978-3095 GCA_019454705.1 Taibaiella sp.
TTTCCTGTATAAGTTTAACAGAAAGCCGCCTCAATAGAGGCGGCTTTCAAGTTTATATTATCAGTAGGCTACTTCTTAGTCACCCTCATTATTTCGTTGTGGGTATCATCGTTGTACTTCACTATATAGATTCCTGATGGCAGGTTAGACGCATCAATTACCACCTTATCTGAATTGACGGAAGTGTTGTACAAAGTCTTACCAGTCAGGTCAAGAATGGCCAACCTGGCGTTGCCACCAATATTACCGTTCAACTGAACTGTCAGGTTATCGAGCATTGGGTTGGGGTAGGCTTCCATGCTAAATGAAGCGCCGCCATGCACGTTCTCAACCGAAACACCAGCCAATGTTTTGAACGATTCTTTCGACCAATCGGACAAAGGTGTAGGCGTACACCTGCTACGCACATGGAAGAAGTACGTTGTTTTGGGAGACAGGCCTTGCTGTACAATAGCCGTACTGATAGTATAATGTCCCTTCTGTGGTGGTTCGGGTGTAGTACTTATAGCATACTCATAACCATAAGCCGTTTGTATCGGGTCCCATTGTACTCTTACTGTACTGTGTGATAGCTTATCAACTGTAAGTTTAGGCGCGTAACAGCAGGGCTCAGTAGTGAATGAATCCCTTACCCATGCTGAACGCTTCCAGTCGCGAGCAATTTTACCGGCAGTATCGCACACTACCCGTACCATCACATAGTATTGAGTGTTACACTCAAAAGTATCAACATCTACATTGGTGTTTTTGGTAAATGTAAAACCACTCACCGTATCATGCGGAATAGTATCTACCGGCGTGATTACATACTCATAAAATTCAGCGTTAAGCTTAGGCGTCCATGAGAAATCTGCAGATTTATAATCCTTATTAGCAATAGATATTACGTTAGGGGGCAAACAAGGGTTTACTACTTCGAAAGAGTAGTCTTCAGCTTCACCATATATTCCACTGCACTGGTTAGACGCACCTTGTGTTTGTTGGATATTGGCACTGGTTATTATCCTCATCCGGGTTAAACCCTCTTTGGCATGACCGGGGACTGTTATCTTCAATGTAATCGTGCTGTTTGAACTTTGATGTACGTCAGGGCGAGGATTGGGTACAGGATTAGGCGGCGGCGTAGCATATTCATCCTGATCATCGAAATCGCCATCACGGTTCCAATCAACAAATATTCGAGCCAAAGACCTGCCCATAGTAGGACCGGGATTAACACTTGTATTACCCACCCAGGTTACTTTTACATCTACAGTTTTTCCGGCATCTTGCTTTACCAGCATATTGGTGCCGGTATAATCAGAGAAAGAAGTTGTCGTGTTCCCACAATTAGTGTTCAGGTTACTGAAGTTTACCATACCCCCTACAGTTTCTACGCTTCGTATGTAACTATAGAATGTGGCATGGCCGCAAACCTGGTTAAAGGTAGGCACACCCGGCGTAGGATTATTAGGACAATATCCTGATAATTGCGGCACCTGTGCATTAGCAGAAATTGAGGTACCGAGCAGCAGAGAAAGGCTCAAAATAGTTTTTAGTGGTAACGAGTAACGTTTCGTTTTCATAATTAAACACCATTTAGTTAATAAAAGGATTATGTACAGGTAGATAGATTTTGTATCATTATTAACCCGTAGTTGAGCAGACAGGTTAAATATTAAAATGGTTTGGCAAAAACCAGACTTTTAATATTGATTATTTTATGACGCAAGGTGATTATTAATCAATGATTAATAATCACCTTGTTACTGGTTGTATAATAAGAGAAGCAAACTAAAAACAAGGAGCCGCCTTATATAAGGCGGCTCCAGTAGAATTATGTAGGTATTAACGATTATTTCTTAGTCACCCTCATTATTTCATTGTGGGTATCATCATTATACTTTACAATATAGATACCTGATGGCAGGTTAGTAGCGTCTATTACTACCTTATCCGACTTAACCTGTGCATTGTACACAGTCTTACCTGTCAGGTCGATGATAGTAAGACGGGCGTTTGTACCTATGCCGCCATTGAGCTGAACAGTCAGGTTATGCTGCATCGGGTTAGGATATGCTTCCATACTAAATGATGCATCACCCTGTACATTTTCAACTGATACACCACCCAAAGTT
>JACFNS010000368.1 GCA_019454705.1 Taibaiella sp.
GGTTGCCGCTTCAATAGCTGCCTTGCGTGCCGCTTTCTCAGCATCGTTCCCTTTAGGCAGTCCGAATGCCGCCATAATCTGGTTGAAGGCATTAGTATCTTCATCTACCAGGTGCAGCATCTCTTTTACCATTTCCTGTCCCTGCTCGGCATAGTTACTGAATTCTTCCCAGCGCTCGTCCCAGCCTTTTTTGTGAGAAGACAGGTTGGCCACCATCGTAGCCAGTGCAGCGCCTAATGCACCGCAATAGGCCGCTATAGAGCCACCACCGGGTGCCGGGCTTTCGCTGGCAGTTTCTAATGCAAACTTATCCAGCGTCATACCAACCAGCTTTTTAGCGTTGGCATCCTGCATGGCGTATTCTATTATTTTCTTCTGCGGGTCAAAAGGCCCCAGCTCATCCAATCCCATGGATTTGATAGCTATCCTCACCAGCTCAGCATCACCCACGCCCACACTGCGCTGCTGCTTCCTCAGGAAGTATTTACCAGCCTCTACCATCGCCTGTAGGGGAACAAGCCCAACCAGTTCACTGCCCGTTACGCGCAGGCCACGTGCAGTAGCACGCTCGCATACGGTATCAAATGCCACGTGTAGTGGGGTGATGTTCATATTGGTCAGGTTCATAGATATCTGGGCTATGCCATATTCTTCTATATACCAGCCTATACCCTTTACATTTTTCAGCAGCCCCGGCTCCCATATCAATTCACCGTTGGCGTCTTTTGCGGGTTTACCTTTCTCGTCCTTCTTTGTACGGCCTTTTTCACGCACGTCAAACGCCACTGCATTGGCACGGCGGGTAGAAGTAGTGTTCAGGTTCACGTTATATGCTATCAGGAATTCGCGCACGCCTATGGCTGTATTACCGCTCTTCGCATTAAACTGTGCAGGCCCGTAGTCAGGCTTCCAGTCAGCTTTGGTTATTTTATCTGCTATGCCTTCATATTCGCCGCTGCGTATATCGGCCAGGTTACGGCGGTAGTCAGCGCCTGCTGCATATTCATACAGGTACACGGGTATGCCCAGTTCTTCGCCTACACGTTGTCCCAGTTTTTGGGCAAACTGTACAGTTTCTTCCATCGTGATGCCAGATATGGGTATCAGCGGACAAACGTCAGTAGCGCCCATACGCGGGTGTTCGCCTGTATGGTTGCGCATGTCTATCAGTTCACCCGCCTTTTTTATAGCTTGAAAAGCAGCTTCTATTACAGCTTCAGGATTACCTACAAAAGTCACAACTGTTCGGTTGGTAGCCTTGCCGGGGTCCACGTCCAGCAGGGTAGCACCCTCCACTTTTTCCACCTCGTCAGTTATCTGTTTGATGATATCCATATTGCGCCCTTCGCTGAAGTTAGGTACGCATTCTATAATAGCATTGCTGAAATCCTTCATGACTGTTTTATGTAGTTTGGCTGCAAAGGTAAAGAATAGAAGCACTACTAAAAAAGTGGAATGTTGCCTCTTAAATAGTTACAAATCCTCCGCCCCATACGTATCCCCCTGGCTGATGTCGCCTGTGGTATAACCCTTATAAAACCATTTCATCCGTTGTGCCGATGTACCGTGTGTAAAGGCATCGGGTACTACATAGCCCTGTGCCTGTTTCTGCAGTTTATCGTCGCCTATAGCACTGGCAGTATTGAGGGCTTCTTCTATATCTCCTTCTTCCAGCAGGTTGTGCATTCTGTCGGCATAGTGCGCCCACAGTCCCGCAAAGAAATCCGCCTGCAGTTCCTGCATCACGGATAGTCTGTTAGCTTCTTTTTCGCTGCCCCTTTCTTTCAGTACTCTCACTTTGTCTGAAATACCCAGTACGGTCTGCACATGATGGCCCACCTCGTGCGCTACTACATATGCCATGGCAAAATCTCCGGGCGCACCGAACCTGCTGTGCAACTCATCATAAAAAGAAAGGTCTATATAAATTTTTTGGTCTGCAGGGCAGTAGAAAGGACCGGATGCCGATGTAGCGCCGCCGCAATCGGTAGTTACCTGGCTGCGGAATAACACCAGCACAGGTTCAGGGTATTCTTTGCCCATTTCACTGAATTGTTGGTGCCAGAATCGCTCAGTTTCCTTTAATACTATTGCTACAAATTCTTCTGCTTCATTTTCTTCAGCCGGTGGAGTATAGTTTTCGTTTGTGGTCTGCTGCAGTTCTCCTGCTTGTTGTAATACCTGTGTGGGGTCGCCACCCAAAAGGTACACGATGACTGCTATTACCAGCACGCCTATGCCACCTCCTATCACTTTGCCGCCACCGCCGCTGCCCCTGCGGTCTTCTATATTCCTGCTTCTTTCCCTGCCTTTCCAACGCATGCCTTAGGTTTTTTGATTACATAAATCTATAAAACTTGGCCGTTTATTCACACAGCTTACCCTGTTATCATTATATTTACTCTTGCTTTTATTAGATGATACGAATCACGCTACTCTGCCTGCTGCTATTGATGAACCTCCGCCTGTCTGCACAGGACGCGGCTGATAGTAACAGCATCAAACCCGGCAGGCTGGTATTTGTTGCAGGCTCGCAGGCTGTTACAACAGGCACTATGTTGTACGGCCTGAATGAGGCGTGGTATAAAGATTATGAAAGCAGTCCCTTTCATACAAAAGACGATATGGGCGAATGGTGCCAGATGGATAAACTGGGGCATGTGTACGCAGCATATAGTTTCGCCGGCCCACTATCAGGCATGTACACCTGGGCTGGGCTCGACAGGAGGAAAAGTGTTTTGTATGGCTCTGCGGCAAGTGTCACTTTTCTTACTGTGATTGAGGTATTAGACGGCATGTCGGCAGAGTGGGGGTTTAGCTGGGGAGATATAGGTGCGAATATACTCGGCGGGGCATTGTATGCCGGCCAGGAACTGGCATGGCAGGAGCAGAGGATACAATTCAAATTCAGCGCGCATATACGCAAATACAGCCCTGCCCAACTGGCAAACCGTGCCGACCAGGTATATGGTACCAGTCCCGCAGAAAGGATATTGAAAGACTATAATGCACAAACCTACTGGTTGTCGGTAAGCGTTCACGGCTTTTATAAACGCTGGCCCAAATGGCTGAATATAGCCG
>JACFNS010000369.1 GCA_019454705.1 Taibaiella sp.
TTTTTCGTTATTCTTTACGGCTTCTTCGTTGATGTGTTTCAGGCGGGCATAGAGTTCTTCCTGCACCAGGTAGGCGATACCCCATGTGGTTTCATCAGCCGGTATGGGGTTGTTTTTTATCCATCCTCCATTTGCATATTGAAAGAAATCATCAGCCGGATTGACCGTTGTGTCCAGGTTGGTATACAGTATATCCGCTTTAGTTTCTTTTTTTTCTTTATTACCGCAGGCCGCAAGTAAAGTTGTAGCCGCAAAGACTATTATGAACGTCCTGTTCATCATTTATATAAAATTTAGGATGCGAATGTAATGAGATTTTATGTCTGTAGTAACCATGCACGTATTAAAAGTAATGTTTGTATCTTCATTCCACTACACTCAAATAAGACTATCATGAAATATCTCCTTGTAATTCTCAGTCTTGCAATCGCAAATACCGCATTCAGCCAGCCTACGGCCAAAGAGGTACTCATCCTTGCATCAAAGTCCATGTCCATCAGGAACAGCGTAACTTATAAAGCCGACTGCCTGTACAAATTTTATGACGATGACGATACCCTTTCTTTCTCCAGCGAGGTAAAGCTGTTGAAAGAAGTACGGGATACTATCTTCGGCGGGTATATCAGGTATGATGCTGCTGACACGCTGTATAAGTATTATGACCTGCATGGCATATATATTGTCAATACCAAAGGCAAAAAGATTGACAGGTTCGACCCGCATAAAGGTGAATACTGGGCGTTGACCGGCAACATCAAACATGAGTTGGTATGGACATACTTCCTGGAGCCTGAAAGATTATATAAAAACGCGCATGGAGACGCAAAGCTCTCACTACTGGCAGACACCGTGCTATCAGGCATAGACTGTTATAAAGTAAGGCTGGACTACCCTGACGATGAGGAATACTCAGAGCACAGATATACTATATGTGTAACCAAAGCGGATAAGGTACCTGTGCTTCGCTATTGGCAGATAAAGAACCAGGGCAATTACCAGTATAGCGCGATACACATAACCGATTATAAGTTCAACACACTGAAACCGGGCGACTTTACCGCTGATGAAAAACACAGGAAGTATAAGGTAGATACATTCGTGCGCAAGCCCCCTCCCCCACCACTGGCCAAAGGCACGGAAGCCCCCGCTATAAAGGGTCAGCATTATCAACAGGATTTGAGCGAAGCGGAAGTTGACTTCAAAGGAAAAGTGACACTGCTTGATTTCTGGTATATGTCCTGCTACCCATGCATACAGGCGATACCTACCATTGAAAAGCTGTATGAAGCATATAAAGACAAGGGCTTGCAGGTATTCGGCGTTAACCCGTATGACATAAAGCGTATTGACCGTATGCCAAATTTCCTGGAAAACAACCCTATAAAGTACCCCATATATATGAGCGAAGTTGAAATACCCAAATCATACAATATAAGTGGTTACCCAACATTCTACCTTATAGGCAAGGACGGTAAAGTGGTTTTCAGCATAGTGGGATATAACGAGGAAACAACTGAGAAAGAACTAGCCAAAGCCATAGAAGAAGCACTATGACAATTATCAGTTTTTGTTAACAGTGTTATGGGTATCTTTATCAGACAGAAAAACAATAATTATGGATATTATCATTCAATCATTGGGATTTACAGCAGGTGAGGAATTGGAAACATATGTAAAGGAGAAACTGCAAAAGATAGAGCGTATGGACGATAACGTGATACGCGCGAGGGTAACTTTACAAAAAGGACAATCGGCAACAGACAACCACCACTGCGATATACGACTGGAAATACCCGGCAACGACCATTTCGTACAGAGAGCGGCAGGCTCATTTGAAACAGCAACGCTGGATGCTGTGGAAACGCTGCAAAAACTGATACGCCGCAATAAGGACTAATAATATAATAACCGTATAAGACACAGAAGAGGCGCAATGTATTATTGCGCCTCTTTTTACTTATATCTGTTGCAGTATTTAATTTACTCGTCTGTTTCGTCTGTATGGCCTTCAGTAGGTGCAATCTTGGCCAGCCTCGCTTTTACATCTATATCCGTAATGCGAACAATGAACCCGATACCAATAACCGGGCGGGATACCTTAGCAGAATATTGCGGGTAAAACACAACATCGTAACCAGGGTGGTCAGCCATCATATTATACAAGGCATAACTTGCCGCTTTGCTATTGTATATATTTGAACCGATAATAGGAACATTCACCCTGGTAGGCCTCACGTCACCATTTTCTTTCCTGAACAACCTGTTCCAGTCTATACCTAATACGATTACTTCCCGTGCTTTGGCACCTACCTGGTCAGAGAAAATAAAATCATCTTTTTCAAATTCAAGCCTGGCGTTGGGCTCACGCATAGTTTTCGTATAGGTTTTACAAGAACTGACTACGACTAATAATGCTAATGCTGCTAAAGAAACTTTGAGATTCATAAGTAGTGTAAAATTTTAGCCAATATAATGTAAGATGCCTGAAAATTCTAAGCAGTTCAGCATATTTTAATATAAGAATAAAATTAAATCTATGTCTTCTTCGGCTTCTTCCGGGCTGCAGGGAAAAGTACATTATTTAGTATCAGCCTGTAGCCCGGGCTGTTGGGGTGCAGGCTCAGGTCGGTAGGCGGGTCGCCGATGGCGTGCTGGTAATCCTCAGGGTCGTGGCCGCCGTAGAATGTCCAGGTACCTTTACCAAAATCGCCGTGTATATAGCGGGCCTCATTGGCGGGCTTACACTCACCCATAGTTAAAACACTTGTCTTCAATACCTCTTTGCGAAAAGCTGTTGTCTGCCCCATAAAGCCCTTTACAGTAGTAGTATGGTTCTGACACAGCATAGTGGGCACAGGGTCGAACTTGGCTGAGAACGTGAATAAAGTAAAGTAGTCCGTTTCCATATTCACAAAGGCATTACGGGTTTGTGTAGCATCAATAGTACTGAATTCGTATTCATATGGATTGCGGGAGAGTATATAATCTTTAAAAGCAAAACCCTGTGTAAAGTCCAGTTCGTTTTGCGCATTGGGGCTGGAAGGGTCGCCGTCAAATGGTAT
>JACFNS010000001.1:0-10918 GCA_019454705.1 Taibaiella sp.
AAGATCAACAGGGCTAAATCTGAAGAACTGCTGAACATACTGATGGGTAAGACAAACGGTTTCTGGTCTTTGACATCTGCTGACATCAACAATGTTCGCGACCAGATCGCTACTACATTCGGCATAGACAAAACAACCGTATTAAGCCATTAATAACAAAAAATTCATATGGTGGTAAGGTTAAAGCGGCTCAACTTTGTTGGTCGCTTTGCCCGTTAAAAAAGGAATAAGCAATTGATGAAAAAATGGTACTTAACAGCGGGAATTCTAATGATGGTATTGACTACCCTCAGCATATCCTGCAAGAAGAATAACGACAGCCCCTCTGACAATGGCATGGACCGTAAGCCTATGCTGGAGAATTATGCAAGCAATTACATAGTTCCCGCTTATGCAGATATGGTGCAGCAACTATCAACACTGAAAACATCTGTTGAAGTATTTACCGCCCATCCTGATGGTACCACACAGGCGGCAGCACAGGCAGCATGGCGTAGTGCCTACATCACCTGGCAGAAAGTGGACCTGCTGGAGTTCGGTCCCGCTTACGACAAATCGCTGAGGACCTACATGAACATTTACCCTGTTACAGTTTCAAAAGTAGAGGGTAATGTCAGCTCTGGCAGCTACGATTTGGAAACTTTTGGGAGCAAAGATGCACAGGGTTTTCCTGCGCTGGACTACCTGCTGAACGGCACAACATTAGACAAATACACTACCGACCCGCAGGCAGCCAACCGCAAACAATACCTGCTGGCGGTAATAGAAAAGATGTTGCAAAAGACAACTGAAGTACGTAACGAGTGGAATGACTACAAGAACACCTTCATCAGCAATACCGGTACTGATGCAGGCAGTAGCCTTTCGGAAATGGTGAACAACTATGTGCTGTATTATGAGCGTTATTTCCGCAGTGGCAAAATAGGCCTGCCCGTAGGTGCTATGTCGGGTGTAGCCAAAGTTGACCTTACGGAAGCATACTATACACAAGGCTTAACTAAAGAGTTAGCACTTACGGCTATGACCAGTGTTATCAATTTCTATTCCGGTAAAAGCTACGATGGCGCTTCAACAGGTGAAAGTATGAAATCTTACCTCGCAGCAATTGGCACTAAAGACGACAACGGTACGTTGATGGCGGACCTCATAACACAAGAAATGAATGAGGCCCTTGCCGGCATCCAAAACATGAACGGCTCATTGCAGGATAATATTCAGAACAACCGTACCGCTGTACTGAATACATACGAGCAGATACAGGAAGTAGTGCCGCTGCTCAAGGTGGACATGGTATCAGCGTTCAGCATATCCATCACTTATACAGACAACGACGGTGATTAACCGATGAACAAAAAATTAACGAACATATTATCTACTCAGCATTTTGGGAAGCCTGTTTATTCGGCTTCTCTTGCTGTTTTCAGGATGGTGTTCGGCTTGATGCTGTTGTTCAGTACTATCAGGTTTTGGGCTAAGGGCTGGATTGAAGAATTGTATATCAATCCAAAGTTCTACTTTTCTTATTACGGTTTCGAATGGGTGAAGCCAATTGGGGATTACACATACATACTGTTTATCATTTGCGGCATTAGTGCCCTGTTGTTCGCACTGGGATTGTTTTACCGCATAGCCTCTGTGTTGTTATTTCTAAGTTTCACTTACATCGAGCTGATGGATAAGACCAACTACCTGAATCACTATTATTTTGTTACACTGGTGTTGTTCCTCATGATTTGGTTGCCGGCTAATGCTAATTTATCATTAGACAGTCTGCGAAAACCTGGCTTGTCGAAACGCTTCATACCCTTGTGGACTGTAGGCAGCATACGCCTGATGATGGCAACCGTATATGTGTTCGCGGGTTTAGCCAAGCTGAACTCCGACTGGTTGATAGAAGCCATGCCCTTGCGTCTGTGGCTACCTGCCAATAACGATATGCCTTTAATCGGGCCATTATTCAACCAGGTATGGGTAGCTTATTTCTTTAGCTGGTTCGGCGCAATATATGATTTGACCATCGCCTTCTTCCTGCTGAACAAGAAAACACGCTCCTATGCATATGCAACGGTGGTTGTATTTCACCTGATGACAGCATTACTGTTCCCTATTGGTGTTTTCCCTTACGTGATGATGGTGTCTGCACTGGTATTCTTCGACACTAAGGACGTGGACAAAGTACTGCAGAAAATCAAAACTGTTTTCAGGACGCTACCCGTCAATGCCATGTACAACAACTACACTTTTGCACCGGTGCAGCAACGGGTAGTTTCAACTTTGTTTGTCGTATTTTTCGTGATGCAGTTCGCAATGCCCTGGAGGTATTTGCTGAACAAAGACGAACTTTTCTGGACGGAAGAAGGATTCCGTTTCTCATGGAGGGTGATGCTGGTAGAGAAGATGGGCTACGCGCAATTTGTGGTAAAAGACGGTGCGACCGGTGAAAGGATTGCCGTGAACAATAACGAATTCCTGACCCGCAACCAGGAACGTATGATGGCAATACAGCCTGATTTTATTTTACAATATGCGCATCACCTGCGCGACTATTATCAGCAGCAAGGTATGCAGCAACCTGAAGTATACGCAACGGTATATGTGGCGATGAACGGAAGAAGAAGCAGGCTGTATGCTGATACTACTGTTGACCTGGCCAAACAAACTGATACCTGGAAACATAAAAACTGGATACTGGCATTTAACGATAATATTTATGGATTGTAAGAGGCTGTTGGCATATGTATGTTTCTTGTTCCCTGCTATTGGCATGGCGCAGGACAGCACACGCAATAAGCTGGAGGAAGTGGAAGTGACCGATAAAAAGCAGTCCAACTTCGGGCATATGTACCAGGTAGATGGTATGAAGATAACTGCCGGTAAAAAATCGGAAGTAATCAGTGTAGAACACCTGAACGTAAACAAAGCCACTAATAATACCCGCCAGGTATATGCTAAAGTAGCGGGACTGAATATATTTGAGAACGACGGATCAGGCTTACAATTGAGCATAGGCGGACGCGGACTCGACCCCAACCGTACTTCCAACTTCAACGTAAGGCAAAACGGGTATGACATCAGTGCCGATGCATTAGGCTATCCTGAGAGCTACTATACACCACCTGCTGAGGCACTATCGAAAATAGAAATACTGAAAGGCGCGGCGGGTTTACAATACGGTACACAATTCGGTGGACTGCTGAACTTTGAGATCAAGCAGCCGGGCGATGATAAGAAGTTTTCGCTGGAAAGCAGGCAAACGGTAGGCTCATGGAATTTCCTGGGTTCGTTTAATGCCATCAGTGGTACTGCAGGCAAACTGAAATACTACGCATTTGCCCATTACAAGAAGGGCGATGGCTGGAGGTCCAACAGCAGGTTCGAATCGTTTAATGGTTATGCCGACCTGCACTATCACTTCAATGATAAGCATATGCTGGGCATTGAATACACACACATGAACTACCTGGCGCAGCAGCCCGGCGGCCTCAGCGACCGGATGTTTGAAGAAGACCCCCGCCAGAGCAACCGCGAACGCAATTGGTTTTCTGTCAACTGGAATTTGATTGACCTGGAATGGGATTACCGCATATCTCCACGTACCCGTTTGCAAACAAGGGCATACACTTTGATTGCTTCACGCAAGGCTATTGGCTTCAGGAACAATAGAGTTTCTGTCATAGACGAGGGTGGTAAACGTGACTTACTGACCGGTGATTTCAAAAACACTGCATTGGAATCCCGCCTGTTGCACCGCTACAATGCGGGTGCGCAACAACAGGTATTGTTGGCAGGTGTACGCGCTTATAGAGGTACTAATACCAACAGACAGGGATATGTAAACAATGGCAACGGTGCGAATTTTGAATTCAATGAGGATGAAACTACGCAGATGGTTTCTGATTACTCTTTCCCTAACCTAAACCTGGCTGCATTTGCGGAGCATATAGTAAGGCTTTCATCTAAATTGAGCATTACCCCTGGCATACGGGTAGAACATATCCGCACACAGGCAGAAGGTTACTACATAGAACGCGGATATGATATGCGGGACAGCATTGACTATGAACGCAGGCAAGATGAAAGTAGAAACCTCCCCCGCACATTTGTATTAGGTGGACTAGGAGTAGCTTATAAATTCAATCCGACGTTAGAAGCATATGGTAACTTCTCACAAAACTATCGTTCGGTTACTTTTAGTGATATAAGAGTGGTAAACCCCTCTTTCAAAGTATCACCGGACATAGCAGATGAGCGTGGCTGGAGCAGTGACCTCGGTATGCGTGGTAGCATAAGCGATGTATTTCGTTTTGACGGCAACCTGTTTTACCTGTATTACGGCAACCGCATAGGTGAGCATGGCACTAAAGATACTAATGGCCGTGACATAAGATTGCGTGACAACATCGGTGTAGCACAGATATACGGGTTGGAAACTTTTATGGAACTGGATGTGCTGGGTTTGTTGGCTAAATCGTCAAAGTTTGGTGTAACTATCTATAACAACCTGTCACTGACAGAAGCTACCTATACCCAAAGCCCTATAGGGAATGTACAAGGCAGCCGTGTAGAATACGTACCTTTTATCAACTGGAAAGCCGGTGCGCAGTTCAATTATAAAACATGGAAGCTCACCTACCAGTTCAGCTACCTGAGCGAACAATACTCTGAAGCCACTAATGCCACTGATGGCGGTTACAGCGGTGTGATAGGCACCATCCCAACCTACTATGTTATGGACCTGTCTGCCGGATGGAGCTACAAATGGCTGACCATTGAAGCCAGTGTGAACAACCTGGCCAATAACATGTACTTCACACGCAGGGCTATAGGTTATCCCGGCCCGGGCATCATTCCCGGCGATGGCAGGAGCTTTTACCTGACAGCGGGAGTGAAGCTGTAAGGGTGAAATTCAGGTGTTCAGGTTTCAAGAACCTATCCATATTTTGTCATTATTCACTTCTGCAGACAAATTTCATTTCGGCTTTACCCAAGTGGTTAACAAATGGATGAAGGAACAAAGCAGGTAGCATAGTAATTGTCGCAATAAATTGTTGCTACGTGATATGACAATGTTAAAATCATACTACTTTAGCAATCTAATGTTGCTATAGTATGACTTTAACGCCTGCGCTATCAAAAAAAATATGGGTATATCTTATCCTGGCTGTTTTATGCCTGCCGTTGTTTTTTCTGAATATTACTGATGGGCATGTATGGGGCGACGATCATGCACAATACATAAAAGAGGCAATGAATATTGCAGAAGGTAAGCAATACTATAAATCAGACTATATATTTAACCACCTTAACCCGGAGTATGGCCCGCCCCAATATCCCCCCGGATTCCCGTTATTGCTGGCGCCTGTAGTTAAATTATGGGGACTTTCTTATACCCACATGCTTGGTTTTATTGCGTTCATGCTTAGCTGCCTGGTGTTTATATTATTCGATTATTTCAGGAAACACACCGGCAGCATTATTTCAGCTGCATGCCTTTCTCTGCTATGTGTATATAGCGGTGGAATATTGGAACTAAAGGCCAGCGTAATTTCTGACATTCCATGTTGGGTATTTACTGCATTGTATATAAACATGCGCAGCTCGGCTAACTTCAGTCGCGTAAGAATGGTACTTATGGTATTAGTTGCGGTGATGGCTATTCTTATCAGGTCACAGGCTTTGCTGATAGTTGCCGCCGAAGCGGGTTTTATTTTTATCACGGTATTCAGAAATGGTGTAAAGAAAGGTTGGTTTGATATAATGTCTGCTTTTCGCATGCCATCATTCAAGTTGATTTTGGGTATTCTTATTGTGTATATCATTGTCAACAAATTTATTTTCCCGGCACCGGCCAGCGGGTTGTCTTATTATAGCAAGTTGTTTGAATATCACCAGGGAAGTTGGTTAGATTCTATTGGCGCCAACTTGCTGTATTTTAATGAATTGATAACAAGGATGGTGCATTACTACCCGCACAATAAAATTGCCTTTTTTATAGCTAAAATTGCTGTGTATGCTATTACCACTTTTTCTGTTATCGGTTTCTTGCGTTATGCCATAAAAAGATTCGGCTATGATGAAGTGTATTATATCGCTACAATAGCACTGGTTATTGTACTCTCGCAGCAGCAGGGTGTTCGGTTCATTATATATATACTCCCCATGCATTTGTTATATGTTTATAGTTCTGTCAAAGAAATGCTGTTACCTTTTTTGAATATTAAAGGCCGCTGGGCAGCGCTTTTACTAACCGTTTTTTACCTGGGCTTAGGTTTTGATGAATTTAAAAAGGCGGTCAATCCACCTAGAGATCATTTAGTTCCAGCTGAGGCTGAATCCGAAGCTTTTGCATATTTAAAGGAAAATATAGACTATAATGATGCCATCTTATTTATAAAGCCCAGGTTGTTGTCTCTGTACACAGGCAAGCGGGCTATAGTAGGCGCATATCAGGCAAGTGTTGAAGAAAACAAGGAATTGTTTGAAAAGGAAGGAGTGAGGTATGCGTTAATAAGTAATAAAATTGAGGATGGGTTCACAACGAATTACATTAATAACGTACAGCGTCCGGTAGATACTACTATTATAGCTGATGGTTATTATTTGTATCGTTTATGGTAGCCCTATTGTCAATTGTACCTGTACTTCTTTCTGCCGGTGCCTTTTTCGTAGTTCAGCAGGTAATAGGTAAAATGTAAATCCATATATGCCAGTCTCGGGTAAAAATCCCCTGAGAATGCAGATCCGTATATGCCATTGCTCACTACCGTTTCTACATGGTAGCGTCCGGCGTGGGATAGTGGAAAGTGATAACGCAATCCGTATTCTATCAATCCCACACGGCGTAGTATGGCATTAATTTTAAACCCGGCTATTATATTCACCCAATTAGTTTTCACACCTGCGCCGGGATAAAAATTCCTGTTGTTGGTAATGCTGCTGCCTGTTTGGCTGGTTACTGAGCCGTAAGAATAGGGAAGGGTAGTGTGCATTTCGTAAGATGCGCCCAGCAAACCGTAAAAATCATAAACCGTTTTGGCATTGTGCCTGTCAAGCAGGTACCCTACCTGTAGAGGTATGCCTATTGCATAGCCGGGGCTCCTGGTATCGCTATAGCTGGATATGCTGGAACTGCCGCCCAGGCTATTGTAACTGTACTCATCCAGGTTCATACGGAAAGTGACAGACCTGGTGGTAATATTGCCACCAGTTTCAATGCACAGCCTGTTGAAACGATAATTCAGGTTCAGTCCTGCCGAAGCGTTGATATTGTATTTTTTCGCTTTGAGAGATGGATGGTTAGTTACAGGCGGTTTAGCCATCATAGGTATGGTGGCTATGGGACTGAAATGTATACCCATGCTAAACTCCTGTGCACCAGCCTTTGTAAACAGGAAAATACAAACAACAGCTACAAATACTTTATCCGTGCGCATACCACATAAACTGATTTCCGCACGAATTTAGTATGAACGTAGCAAACCAACGCACATGTAATTTTACCTGACGCTAAACCTTGTAGTATAGGTAACGCCATCGCCTGATAAACGTAGCATATACAATCCCGCCGGCACTACAGGCATATCTATCTCTTTATACAACTTTCCATCGTTAACTTTTATTTCATCTCTATACACCACCTGCCCCATAGCATTGATGATTTCTATCTTCAATACATAGGATGTAAGTGCTTCCCCTTTCAATACAAACTTCCCGTTATTCGGATTTGGATAAAGCACTAACCCGTTCAGGTTGTTCATCCCTGCCACACCCGTCAGCACTTTCACCACTATGCCATTGCTTACAGCAGCCGGTGGTTGCGGGCATTTGTAGCTGCTCACTATCTCTACGCTGATATTATCGTTATCATTAAGGGTACTGGCGCTCCATACGCTGCCCGTTGCGCCCACTATGTCCTGCCCGTTGCGTTTCCATTGGTACAGTGGATTGTTGCCTGCATTGGCAGCTATTGCTGTAAATGTTGCATATTCATTTTCTTTCAGTGGCCTGTTAGGGCTGGCAGTTATGCTTACCGATGGCGCCATCCAGGGCAGCACATTCATGGTTATATCATTGCTGGGGTCGGTATAAGGAGTACTGCATTTGGTGCTCTCCGTCATGTCCACTCGCACTACATCCTGGTGGTTGAGTGTGGTAGTGGAGAAAATTGTACCTGTACCCGTAGCTTGTCCGTTTACATACCATTGATAAGCAGGCGTCCCGCCCTGATTATTAGGCAAAGCAGTGAAATTCACCCTGTCCCCTACGCATATACTGTCAGCAGGATTGGCGAAAATCACCACGAAAGGTAGTGGGTTGATGTTGACAGTTGCGGTACCTGTGTCTGAAGTACAACCGTTCACAGTTGTGGCGAGTTTATACATGCCCGTATCGCCAAACTGCATATTGCTGCGTGTAGGGCTTTGCGAAGAAGAAGAGAAATTACCTGGCCCGCTCCAGCTATATGATGCACCTGAAACAGTAGCAGTACCCAGATTCAGTGTTTCACCTACGCACAGTGGATTTGTATAGCTGATATTCGGCACGGCAGGTATAGAGTGAACAGTAGCGTAAGTACTGTCCGTATAAGTACAGCCGTTAAGCCCCACCAGCATTTTGTACCAACCTGTCATGCTTGCTGTGGCGTTTCCCCTGTTTGAGTTTTGCGTTGCAGCGCTAAAACTTCCCGGCCCTGTCCAGCTATAACTAACACCCGTAGTGGATGTGGTTGACGATAACTGAAGCGTATCCCCTGCACACAATGGGCCATTACTGCTCAATGTTACAGCAGCAGGTAATGGCTTCACCAATACAGTGGTAGTATCTTTCCTGGTACAGCCGTTCAGGTTGGCGGTAACGATATAGTCGCCACTCATGGCAGTAGTGCTGTTGGCAACCGATGTGTCTTGTGCTGAGGAACTAAAACTCCCTGGCCCTGCCCAGCTAAAGGTTATACCGCCGGTACTGCTCGATGAACTAAGGTGCAAACTATCTCCTGCACATAGCGGACTGTTATTAACTGCTACAGGTTTTGCGGGCAGAGGTTTTACGGTTACGGATAGGGTGTCACTTACTTCACAACCGTAGAATTTAAGAGTTGCATAGTAATCGCCGCCATTAGCAGGGATGGCATTGTTAATTACAGGGTTTTGCAGAATAGAGCTAAAACCTGATGGCCCTGTCCAGCTATAGGTAGTAGGTGTTACGTTGGTACTGGCAGAGAGAGCGATGGCATCACCAATACATATAGAACTATTCGCCGTTGTGTAAATTGTGGTGCTATCTACATCGGCTATATCTATTGTTAAGTTGTTGTATTGATAAGTATCCGCCGGATTAGTGGTAATAATTCTGAGTTGGTATCCGTTGCCGTTGGGCATTGCGTCCGGTATTTTACATTTAATTGTTCCCGAACTTTGCGATTGTAAACTACCAATAGATATTGCATTCGTGAATGATCCGGACTTATCCGAAAGTTGTGCAATGTAGGCGTTGTTAACACCTCGATTATATTCTACATTATATGGCACATAAACAGAATCACCGGCACAAAGTATTGTATCGTTAAACTGATTGATTGTAATATTTGTATCAAGCCCGAAGGCAAACCCTAAAAGGCATCCTCCTTGAAGTCCATTATGCTTAATTCTAACAGAATCTATTCCATTAAGGTATGTGATTGTAACACCTATGTCTGATACGCTGTCGCCTTTGAGCATTCCATTAGTAATTGTTCCGGAATTATTGCCAAAGCACCCCTGTAATGAATAGATATTCGCACTTGATAGATTGTAAGCTGTTCCGTTGATGTAAAATGTTATGACTTCCTGATCATGTACTATAATAAATTGTGCTTTAATGTATTTTACTGGTTGTGAAAATTTGTAAATAAATCCATTATCGGTTCCAAGTGTTAGACCACTACCCAAAGCATGAGGCCCTGCAGAATCACATGAGGTAGAGGGTAACGTTGAGAAATTTAACCTTACTGATCCGAATGTATCAAGTGTCACATTGCGATTGGAGTATGTAGCGGTACCTACCCCATGCGTCACCCTGAAGTATTTTTGGCAATACCCCTCATTTACCAATAATTGAAAAAAAATATACAACAATGCTGATAGCAGGTACTTCATAAGCTTAAGGTTGTATATAAATGTACGCTATTTGATGCAAATCCTAGTGTTCAAAAAATCACTTTAATCACGGTTTAAGACAACTATTATTTAAATAAATCACATAAAATTTGTATTTTTGCTATAGTAAATGAAAACCCAAAAATCACACTACGACCATGAATAAAACCACCATCAGAAACTACAGCAATACGTTTTCGCATATTTCAGCGAGTCCTTACCCGGCCACCCCAATCCCCAAAAAAATTTAATCCGAAAATCAGGGAACATTTTGGAACATTTTTCCTCAGCTGTTCATAAACAGATAACTATACAACATGAAAACATTAATATCTATGTTTTGCCACCAAAAACGGGAACATTTTTCCCGCTAAAGCAATGAAAACCGCCTGAAATTGTGCGAAAACAGGTTGTTGTCAATGGAAAAGACAACAAATAACAACAAAACGCAACAATCACCGACCTTTTTAACCAATTAACCTTTTAACCAATTAACCTTTTAAATTAGCTTTGCACCCTTATAGAATTTCACATTTATGCTTACCGCCAACCAGATAAGGCAACAGTTTTTAGATTTCTTCAGGGATAAAGGGCATGCTATTGTGCCATCCGCACCCATCGTGGTGAAAAACGACCCCACATTGTTATTCACCAATGCGGGTATGAACCAGTTTAAAGACTACTTCCTGGGCAATAAGCCCGCCCCCAACAAGCGGGTGGCCAATACCCAGAAATGCCTGCGTGTAAGCGGCAAACACAACGACTTGGAAGAAGTGGGCGTAGAT
>JACFNS010000001.1:10928-11816 GCA_019454705.1 Taibaiella sp.
TACCACCATACCATGTTCGAGATGTTGGGCAACTGGAGCTTTGGCGACTACTTTAAAGAGCAGGCTATAGAATGGAGCTGGGAGCTGCTGACGGATGTGTACAAGCTGGATAAAGACCGCCTGTATGTCACTGTGTTCGAAGGGGACGAAAAAGAGGGCCTGCCACCCGCAAAAGTGGCTCTGCACACCTGGAGGCAACTGGTGCCGGAAGAGCATATTGTATTTGGCAACAAAAAAGACAACTTCTGGGAAATGGGCGACACAGGCCCTTGCGGTCCCTGTAGCGAAATACATGTGGACCTGAGGAGTGAGGAGGAAAGAAAAGCCATTCCCGGCCGCGATCTGGTGAACAAAGACCACCCGCAGGTAATAGAGATATGGAACAACGTCTTTATGATGTACAATCGTAAAAAAGACGGGACACTGGAAGAACTGGCTACCAAACACGTTGACACGGGCATGGGCCTGGAAAGGCTGGTACGTGCGCTGCAGGGCAAAACCAGCAACTACGATACCGACCTGTTTACCGGTACTATTGCTGCGGTAGAGCAAATCACCGGCAGGAAATACGGCAATACGGATAGTAAAGAAGATATTGCATTCAGGGTAATAGCCGACCATATACGTGCTATTGCTTTCACAATAGCCGATGGGCAGTTGCCATCCAATACGGGGGCAGGTTATGTGATACGCCGCATATTGCGCAGGGCGGTCAGGTACTATTATTCTTACCTCGATTATAAACAACCACTGCTCAATCAATTAATACCACAATTGGGCAGGCAGTTTGAAAACGTTTTCCCCGAGCTGCACAAGCAGGAAGACCTGGTAACACGTGTGGTGAAGGAGGAAGAAGAAGCTTTTCTGAGAACGCTGGACAAAGGCCTG
>JACFNS010000001.1:11826-16673 GCA_019454705.1 Taibaiella sp.
AAAGTAGATGAAATCACAAGTTCATCTACCTCTACCACAATACCAGGTGCTGTGGCTTTCGAACTGAATGATACTTATGGTTTCCCTATAGACCTGACGGAATTGATAGCCCGCGAAAAAGGCTGGACGGTGGACCTGGCAGGCTTTGAAGCCGAACTGCAAAAACAAAAAGATCGCAGCCGTGCCGCTACCGCACTTGATACCGAAGATTGGGTGGTGGTGAATGAAGGCACGCAGGTACAATTTGTAGGTTACGACAGCCTGGAGGCAAAGGCACAGGTGCTGCGCTACCGCAAGGTGACGGCAAAAGGCAAAGAGTCGTACCAACTGGTGCTGAACAAAACACCCTTCTATGCCGAGAGCGGCGGCCAGGTAGGCGACCGTGGCGAACTACTGGTAGGGGGCGAAAAGATATTCATCACCGATACCAAGAAAGAGAACGACCTTATTATACACTTCACTACCAAAATCCCTGCATCATTGCAGGGCGAGGTAATGGCTAAGGTGAACGAAAGCACCCGCCGCAATACCGAGATACACCACAGCGCTACCCACCTGCTGCACGCTGCTTTGCGCACTGTGCTGGGTACGCATGTAGCGCAAAAAGGCTCGTTAGTAAACGAAGAGCACCTGCGTTTCGACTTCTCGCATTTTGCTAAAGTGAGCGACGAAGAACTGGCGCAGATTGAGGCAATGGTGAATGAGAAGATCAGGCAGAACCACCCTGTAGTCATTAAAGAAATGGCAAAGGACGATGCAGTGAAAATGGGTGCCATGGCGCTGTTCGGAGAAAAATATGCAGACGTGGTACGTGTAGTGGTGATAGACCCCGCATACTCCATAGAACTATGCGGAGGTACGCATGTAGGCAATACAGGCCAGTTAGGCTTCTTCAAAATAAAGCACGAAACAGCAGTAGCGGCAGGTGTGCGCCGTATAGAAGCTGTAAGCGGTAAAGCTGCTGAAGAGTATATCAATGAAAACCTGTCCTTGCTGCACCAACTGAAAGAAGCGCTGAAAAATACCAAAGACCCGGTAAAGGCGATAGAAAAACTGTACGAAGAAAAAGCGCAGATAGAAAAACATGCCGAGATGCTGGAAGCACGCCAACTGGTAGGCATACGCAATGAGGTATTGCGCAAAGACGAAGTGGTGGGTGATGTGACTTTCGTTGCTGATATAGTGGAAGTGCCGTCAGTAGATGCTTTGAAAAAACTCTGCTTCGACATCAAACACCATGTAAACGACCATGTAGTGGTGCTGTGCAGCAACATAGGCGGCAAAGCCCACGTAGCCATTGGCGTGGATGATAAAGTGGTGGCTGCCAAAGGGCTGGATGCCAACAATATCATCAAGCAGCAGGTAGCCCCGCTCATCAAAGGCGGCGGCGGCGGACAAAAGACCCTGGCGACAGCCGGCGGGCAGGATGTTGGCCAGTTGCAGGCGGTAATTGATGCGGTGAAAGCATTATTATCGTAATATTAGGTAATGAAACTCTGTCATATCACGTTGCTGGTGGCCATGCTGGCTGCTATACCTGCCCTGGCCCAGGACGAGGAGATACAACGCATACCCATAGAGATATCCGCGCAGGCCAATCTCTACTTCCACGAGATAACCGATACAAGCACGGTACGTGGTGGTGCAGGTATACCTCCTGTGGAGATAGACATTCGCGGTGTGAAGATGATAAGCTTTGAAGATGCGGAGGGCACGGTGAGTTGCTTCGGAGATTTTGATTCCACTTACTTTGGTGCAGATGGTGGTGTATACGGCCATAAGACTGATGTAGGTGAGCGTGGGGCATTATCAGGTATCCAACACAAAAAGAAAGTGATGTTTGTGACTGGTGTGATGATCAGCGAATACTCCAGGTTGGACCCTCCTTACCCGGCAGATGATTATACAGAGCGGGAGAATTACGAGGAATTATACCCGCCTTTCAACCAGGCATTCTTCATAGGCGATGGCAAAAATGCAAAAGGCGTTCAACAGAGAATATTGGTGCGTGGTGATGCCACTACGCTCTACATAGGTTTTGCAGATTGCCTCCAGGGTCCGGCAAGCAATTATCGGGATAATAAAGGCACTATAAAAATGACCGTGGTGCTGTACAGAAGCGGTAAGGGCAGGGGCTGACACCCTTATCCACGCCCTTTGGCGAAATATCCACAGCCGGGTTTAAAAGTGGGCGAAACAACTATCTTTGTTTGGAGTAAAACCATATTAGAAAAAGATGCGATTCATTGTTACATCCACGGCGTTATTGAAAAACCTGCAGCAGATAAGCGGGGTAATCAGCACCAACACGGTGTTGTCGGTATTAGAAGATTTTTTGTTTGAACTGAAGGGTAATACCCTTACGCTTACCGCTACCGACCTGGAGACAATGATGCGCGTGCAGATGGACGTTAACGACGCGCAAGGCGAAGGCCGTATCTGCATCCCTTCTAAGATACTGACTGAATACCTGAAGAACCTGCCCGAGCAGCCCATTACATTCAACGTCAACGATAAGGACCTGTCTATCGAGATGTCCAGCGACGTAGGTAAGTACAAAATAGGCGGCGAAAAGGCGGACGACTTCCCCAAAGAGCCTGCACCAGGTAATACGACCAACTTCAATATCTCTTCTATCGCATTGATAGAGAGTATCAATAAAACACTCTTTGCAGTGAGTAACGATACGCTACGTCCTGCTATGACTGGTGTGTACTTCGAGATGGGCAAAGGGGCACTCACCTGCGTATCTACCGATGCGCACAGGCTGGTGAAGCTGAGCCGCACCGATATAGCATGTCCTAAAGAAGACGGCATCATCGTACCTAAAAAGCCACTGCAGCAGTTGCGCGGTACGCTTACACCCGATGATACGCAACTGGAACTGTCGTACAACAGCAGCCACCTGTTTGTAAAGAGCCAGAAGCTGAGCATGAGCTGCCGCCTGATAGACGCCCGCTTTCCCGACTATAAAGCGGTAGTGCCTACGGACAATCCTTACAAGCTCACCATCAACCGCAACGATTTCATCAGCGCACTGAAGCGCGTAAGCATATTTGCCAATAAAACAACCAACCAGGTAGTTTTAGATATCAACGGCAATTCTGTAACCATCAGCGCGCAGGATATAGATTTCTCTTACGAGGGTAAGGAAACCCTGACCTGCCAGTACAAAGGCGAGGATATGAAGATTGCCTTCAACGCCAAGCTGATGATAGAAATGCTGGGCAATATGGACGGCGATGACATACAACTGGACCTGAGCACGCCAACCCGTGCCGGCATCGTACGCCCTACAGAGAAAGTAGAAAACGAAGACCTGCTGATGCTGCTGATGCCGCTGATGGTAGGGGTATAATATTTACTTCGATACTGACCAATATAGAAAGGGATGCTTGCGCATCCCTTTTGTTGCTAATGGATTCCCTGCCATTCTCTATTGGTGTAGCCATGAAGACATCCACAATGGGACAAGCTGACTATCAAGGACTCACCGTAAATTTACCTCACCAGATAGGTGCTGACATTTTTACGTTACCGACGAAGGATTCTGTCAATTTACGCTTAAAAACTCGGAGGGACTATTTATTCACATAATAAGCCTTGATAACAGTATCAGCTAATTCATTTATATCGTCATAGAACAAGGGGACACCATTATGTTTATTGTATAAATTCAGATCGCTATCTAACAAATCACTGTCGGTCAAAGTTGACGCAATGTCTAATCCAAGTAAAATCCTGTTTTTTAACCGCCCTTGTATATCAGATACGGGTGTAAATTGTCTAATAGAATCACTGACATTCTGTAAGCCTAAATCACTTAATGTCTTGGGGTCGCCTCCGGCAACATCTAAATATTCAACGCAAACGGCCAATAATATTATAAGAGTTCCGTCAATATAAAAGTCATAATCTGTGAAGTGTCTATCTCTAGATAAAAATAAATACTCGTGGTACTTTAATTTGAAAGAATAACTTGGGACGAATGCCGCATTAATTTGGTTGTAATTTTCATCGTATATCCAGAGAATATCCTTCTTGAGCTGGTTTAATTCTTCCCAGGTAACAGAACGCTTAACATTGTTATATTGAATCCTGTAGTTCATGAAATCCTTACTTCCCTAATATATACAACTCCACATCCTTCTTGGTTATCTTCTTATCGCTGAAGATGATGAGGCGCTCTACGGCGTTGCGTAGTTCGCGGATGTTACCTGTCCAGTTATGTTTTTGCATAGCGTCCAGTGCAGCCTTTTCAATATCTTTCTTGCCCTGGTTGTATTCGTTGCTGATGTCTTCAATAAAATGCTCTACCAGTTCGGGTATATCTTCGGCACGTTCGTTCAGCGTTGGCACTTGTATAATCACTACACCCAGCCGGTGGTACAGGTCCAGTCGGAATTTCTTCTCCTCCACCTCCTGCATCAGGTCTTTGTTGGTAGCGGCTATTACGCGTACATCCACCTTTATCTCTTTATCGCCGCCTACACGGGTTATCTTGCTCTCTTGCAGGGCGCGCAATACTTTGGCCTGTGCGTCCAGGCTCATATCACCTATCTCATCCAGGAAGAGTGTGCCGCCTTTCGCCTGCTCAAACTTGCCTATGCGCTGCTTGATGGCCGAAGTAAACGAACCCTTCTCGTGTCCAAACAGTTCGCTCTCTATCAGTTCAGACGGTATTGCGGCGCAGTTCACCTCTATCAGCGGCCCGTTGGCACGTGGGCTCAGTTCATGAATGTTGCGGGCCACCAGTTCTTTACCCACGCCATTGGCACCTGTTATCAACACGCGGGCATCAGTAGCTGCTACCTTGGCTATGGTATCGTGTATATGCTTCATAGCGG
>JACFNS010000001.1:16683-29200 GCA_019454705.1 Taibaiella sp.
ACCTATCATCTGTGCACTGCGCGATATGCGTTTGCGCAGCTGTTTGGTTTCCGTCACCAGTGAGCCCCTGTCCATAGCATTGCGTATGGTTATCAGCAGGCGGTTGAGGTCGGGTGGCTTGGAAATGAAATCGAACGCTCCCTTCTTCACCGCATCCACAGCTGTTTCAATATTCCCATGCCCGGATATCACTACGAAGGGTATGTCAGGTTTCAGTTCTTTTACTTGCTCCAATACTTCTATGCCATCCATTTTGGGCATCTTCACATCGCACAATATGCAGTTGTAGTCTTTGGCTTTTATCATCTCCAGCCCTTCCGCGCCATCAGCCGCCTCTTCCACTTCAAAACCTTCAAAGGAAAGAATGTCTTTCAGCGTATTGCGTATCGCCCTTTCGTCGTCTATTACCAGTATTGTCTGTGCCATGTGTTATTTAGTATTTTTCAGTCTTTATCAGTTTGCCTAATTCATCATATTCTTTCCACTCTTCTTTCTTTTCATCGTTTACATATATGCCTTCGGCTTTTACCTTGTTGTTAGGGTAATACTCTTTCCACAGCCCGGCTTTCACGTCATTTTTGTACTCACCTTTTTCAGTTACATATCCCTGCTCGCTATATACAGTACATGGGCCTTCTTTTACGCCGTTCTTGTAGGTGTATTCTACAAATCTGTTACCATTACGGTGGTACCATGTGATAATGCTATCTCGTAGCCCCTCTTTATAGGTTCCGGTTTCCTGTGGCATAGCTGTTTCATAGTTCTTTCGGTAAGGCCCGTGCTTTTTGCCATTAGCATAGTTTTCTTCCAACAGTATCGGCCCCAGGTGTTTGTACTCCCTGCGCGGGCCATGCAGCTTATCATTCTTGTAATGTTCAATAAGGTGTAGCGCCCCGTCTGCATCTATTTCCATGTACAAGCCATGCTTTTTGCCGGCGTGATAGCTGGTCATTGTTTTAGCGTATTTACTTGGCCAGTATTCACTCCATACACCTTCGCGCTTGCCTTTGTACAGGTTACCCTCCAGTATCACATCCTTATTGGCTATTACTATCACCTGTACAAATTCCCATCCTCCCGGTTCTTTGGTGATTACTGTATCCAGTTCCTTAGCGCCTGCCTTCACTACTAATGCTAAGAATATCAATGCTGTAAAGAGGTATGCTCTTTTCATTACTCCGTATCTGTTTAGGGGCAAATTAGCGATTTATATTTTTTAACATCAATGGCAGGGCAACTATTAACATTATCAATGGTTGTATAGGGCGGCAGATTAGTTGCAGGATATATTAATCTGTACCTTTGTATAATAATTGATGTAGCTACAATTATTAACTAACAATCAAAGGAAAAACAATGGCAAATACAATATTTCATGCAGCAGATACGCGCGGACACGCAGACCACGGATGGCTAAACGCGCACCATTCATTCAGCTTTGCAGGTTACCACGACCCATCAAGGGTACACTTTGGCGCGCTGCGTGTGCTTAACGATGATATAGTAGCTCCGGGCATGGGTTTTGGTAAACACCCCCACGACAATATGGAAATCATTACCATAGTGCTGGACGGCGCGCTGGAGCATAAAGACAGCATGGGCCACACACAGGCTATTCACCCCGATGAGGTGCAGGTGATGAGTGCGGGCACAGGCGTGTTCCATAGCGAGTACAACCATAACAAAGACAAAGCGGTGAACCTGTTGCAGACATGGCTGTTTCCCAATAAGAAGAACGTGCAGCCCCGCTACGACCAGCGTGTGTTTCCTGCTGCTGAAAGGGTGAACCAATGGCAGGCAATCGTATCGCCTATAGATAACGAAGACCCCGGCATGAAGATACACCAGGACGCATGGATATACCGCAGCAAAATAGAAGCTGGCAAAAGCCTGGAGTACAACCTGCACTCAACGGGCAACGGTGTTTACCTGTTTGTAATAGACGGCAGCGCCACCACCGAGGGGCAGACGCTGAACAGGCGTGATGCGGTAGGCATTAGCGAAACAGGTAAAATAACCATAGATGCCGCTGCCGATACTGAACTGGTATTGTTTGAAGTGCCGATGGAGTGGTAATGGAAACTATTGTTTAAATTACAATAGCTAACACCAACTAATGGACGCAAACAACATAACGAAGAAATATACCAATGGTGATGTAACAGTAGTGTGGAAACCCGCACTGTGTATACACTCAAAGAAATGCTGGACCGGCCTGCCCGAGGTGTTCGACCCTCGTGTCAAGCCCTGGGTAAAGCCAGAGGGTGCCACTTCAGATGCAATTATAGCGCAGGTAGACCAATGCCCTTCAGGCGCGTTGAGCTGGTACATGAATAATGAAGCCGCACAGGATACACCCCCTGCTACTACCAATACACGTATTGAAGTGACCAAAAACGGTCCGCTGCTGGTGCATGGCGATATCATACTAAAAGACAAGCACGGCAACGAAACTGTGAAGCAGAAGACGACCGCCCTGTGCCGCTGCGGCCAGTCGGGCAACAAACCTTTTTGTGATGGTACACACCGCACCTGCGGATTCAAAGACGAGTAATTGCAATACACCGATATCATAGAGCAACTAAAGCTAAGGTTAATGCAACCTTTACCCGGGCTTGCTGCCCAAAACAAGATGGCCAGCCGGGTGAGGCCGTTGCCGCCGGAACTACCTGAAGATGCCCGGGAGAGTGCAGTACTGGCTTTACTGTTCCCGCTGGAGGAAGAGCTGAACCTGATGCTGATAAAGCGGGTGGAAGATGGGAAACCACATAGCGGACAGATAAGCTTCCCCGGTGGCAGGCGCGACCCCGAAGATGAAAGCCTGCAGGTAACCGCACTCAGGGAAACATTTGAAGAAGTAGGAATCCCATCGTCTTCAATTGAAGTATTGGGTAAGCTCTCACAATTGTATATCCCTGTCAGCAATTCTAATGTACATCCTTATGTGGGTTATATGCACAGTATAACTGAAAGCAGGATAAACGAAGCAGAAGTGCAATATATACTGGAGGTGCCGGTGAAGGAACTATTCTTGCCCGAGCGTAAAACCATCAGGCATATACGCCCCAGTGCATTCCCTGAAATGCTGATAAAAGCACCCGCCTACCTGTTGGACGAAGACCATGTGATATGGGGCGCAACAGCTATGATGATATCGGAGCTGGAAGAGTTGATGACAAACAGTTAGGTATTATACGGCTTACTTCTTCAATTTCCATAGTATTCCATTTTTGGTTTCCAGTTTCTCCAGCCAGTCTTCATAACAAAGTTTTTGTAAAAAGATATCAGCTTCATTTCTCGGTGTTCCGGAAATTTCGGCATACTCTCTTGATGTAAGTGTCGGGTAAAGCATAAACAACGAACGCCAGTCAGTATTATAAGTATGTTTTATTACTTGTGGGTGCAGTTTTAC
This sequence comes from Taibaiella sp., assembly GCA_019454705.1. GTDB lineage: Bacteria > Bacteroidota > Bacteroidia > Chitinophagales > Chitinophagaceae > UBA5543. The sequence continues at coordinate 20,096 of JACFNS010000001.1, forward strand.
AATGGCAGCCTCATATACACTATATGGTTTGGAGCCATATACAATTTCCCTTTTGCCACTGCTATCGGCAAAGAACATTGTAGGAAAGCCCCTTACGCCCAACTCCCTGGCCAATTCCAAATCTGTAGCGAACAAATCTTTTGCACTACCCTCGTAGTCGGCTTTTAGTTTCAGGGTATCCAACCCCGCTTTCCCGGCGGCTATATTTATGTGTGCCCATTTGGTAATATTCTTTTTTTGCAGGAAGACCATCTCCCTTATTTCGCGCAGAAACAAGAGTGCTTTATGGCTGTCTTGCAGCTGTGCCGCTTTAAATGCAATGGATGGGGGATAGGACGATGAAAGCGGGTCCTCCAGCCACACATCGCCGTCAATGGGCATGTCGTAATAAACGCTTACTTCATCCCAGTGGTGCGCTACGTCCGATGGTTTACTGATGCCACCACTATTATAGCTCCAATCGGGTAATAAGCCACCCATCCTGTATTCTATATCCAGTGCCTCGCCATATTCCAGTTTCAATTTTCTTAGCTGCGGCTCTATGCCCCAGCAAGAGGAGCAGATGGGGTCGGTATAGTAAATGACTTTAAGCGCCTTGATGTCCTGTTCCACATGTATGTCATGATTGGTGTCGATGGTATTGTGTACTTCGCATAAGCCTGTTTCTATATCGCACAACAGCGGATTGCCCATATTCTGTTCCATTTTTATTGTTTGTCCTTTGCAGCCTATACCCGCCAGGGTAAGCATGATTATTGAAAATGTTAGTCTCATTTATTTTTTTGTCATGGTAGTTTGGCTATCTACTCATTCGTCATCCTGTTACATTTTTAACGTTTCGCTGTCTGTGCCATTTAGTTTAGAAGTTATTTTTGCAGTACAAAGATGAGGACACAGTCTGTGTCAAACAATAAGTCAGGTAAAACTGACTATACAAACAGTGTATATGAACAGTGATAATAGCTGCCCTGCCGAAGGGCTATTAAAAGCGCTTTCGGGCAAATGGAAGCCTCAGATATTCCGAATAGCGTTAAACGGCCCCGTCAGGTTCAATATGCTGTTACGTCTAGTACCCGGCTCTAATAAACAATCCATCTCCGTTGCGCTGAAGGAATTGGAAGAGCAGGGATTGCTAGAGAAGAGGGTGGTTAAGTTAAAACCCCTGCACATTGAATATCATCTGTCTGCCAAGGGGCAAACACTGATACCCGTATTTCGGCAACTGGAAAAATTAGTATAGGGTATTTCCGCTTTGGTAAGGTTTCGCAATACCTTTTAAGTGATTTTATTAACTCTCAATTAATCATCGCTATTAAAAACAAATTATTATTAACGATAAATGCATATATGTTTGTGTGTAAGCATTATCTTAGGTAATGATTTCTATCGTTCATTGATAAAATACATAACCTATGAAAAGAATCCTTATGCTATTGCTATTGTGCGGTAGCTTTTTCTACGCAAACGCTGTATCTGTAAGCGGCAACATTACTACTAACACTACCTGGACCCTGGCCAACAGCCCTTATATAGTTAATGGCGACCTGACTGTGGATTCAGGAGTGGTGCTGACTATTCAACCCGGTGTAGAAGTACGTGTAGATAGTACATACATTTTTCAGGTTGATGGAAAATTGTTGGCTGTAGGTACCAGTGCTGATACCATTAAGTTTACCGCCAACAGCGCTAACCACGTATTACATCCCTGGAATGGTATTACGTTTACCCTTAAGTCAGTAGATACCAGTAAGCTGCAATACTGCAGGTTTACATACGCAGATGTAGCGATATACACCACAGGGGCTAAATTGAGAATAAGTAATTCAACATTTAAGCACAATAATATTGGTATACATATAAATAGTATACAATTCAACAGCTCAAACTATACATACATTAATAAATGCCTGGTAACTCAGAACGATACAGGCATATACGATTCAGGCAACTGGTTAATAAATAGTATGGTGACCGAAAATGAAATTTCATTCAACTATATTGGGCTGAGGGAAGAGAACAGCAGGCAGGGGTTAAGGAACTTTAATTACAATCACTTCAACTACAATACAATCGGGTATTCTGCTTCGGGCAGCCAGTTTGGTTCCAGGAGGAATACATACAGGGGAAATACTTTGTACGGGGTTTATTTTGCCCCCTCAACACCTGATGATCTTGGATATATCAGCGAGAACACTTTTGTCTATAATGCTACCGCTATCTATATTGACAATGTAACCAGCGTAAATGTTTATGCTAACACCATAGCATATAATGGTATTGGTATAGATGATAATTTCAGTTATACAGGTACTATATCATCCAATAGCGTGGGGTTATTTTCCAATTGTTATTTAAACAACACATTTTATAATTATAAACAGAACGGAAGTATTGACAGGTCTACCAGAAACGATTGGTGGGGTACAACAAATACGTTAAGTATAGATTCCTCTATTTATGATTTTTACGATAATTCTACAAAAGGCAAAGTGGTTTACACATCTATTGCTACCAGTAGTTTCTGTCAATCTGTGGCGCCGCCACCGCCATGTTTTAATCCCAACTCGTTGAATGTTGTTGCTACGTCACCAAATAACGCAACGGCAACATGGGCTGCAACATCAGGTGCAGCCGGTTACGAGTATTACATTATTCCACTCTCGTCTTCACCACCTTCGATGGGTGTTGTTACCACCACCACGTCAGTGAATCTAAACGGACTGACCGGTGGAGAGAAATATGTTTTCTGTGTACGGACCAAATGCCAGTCTTCGCCATTCTTGTCTGCATGGGTATGTGACACTGTAACCATGCCCTGTGGCGCGCCGGCTTATGTTATCTTCAACAACATATCAGCCAACAGTGCTATTGTTTGGTGGGGAGCGACCACAGGTGCAACCTCTTACGAGTACTATGTAGCGCCACATCCATCAACACCACCCCTTACCGCAAGTACCACCACCAACAATGTGGCGATTGTAAACGGTCTCAGCCCTAATACCACTTACGATGTTTGTGTAAGAGGCAAATGCGGTAGCTATTACTCTGCATGGAAATGCGATACTTTGCATACCGTAACCGGGATTGACCATATAGACCTTCAGGATGCTATTCGGGTATTCCCAAATCCCAACACAGGCACGTTCACAGTCTCTTTGGATGAAATGTCAAATGATAATACATTTATCGTTTTGTACGACGTTACAGGCAGAGTAATGATGTCGAAAAAAATGAGTGCTTCTGAGGAAATGATTGAATTGCAAAATGCAGCTAAGGGAGTGTACCTGCTAAGGATAGTAACAGGCGATGCAGTAATCAATAAGCGTGTTGTTGTTGAATAAATCGCAAGTGCTTATTGTATAACACAATTGAACAGAAAGAAACCAGTTTTATACGGGTTTCTTTCTGTTGAGTGATATGATGTTGTTGGTGCCCCATTTCCCAACTCTCTCTCAATGCTTAGATTGGCCGTATAACTTTTTACTGAATGTTGCTGCCTACTGTGATTGTTTCTTATAAAACCTGAACTGTATTCCCAATTCATACTGTAATGCTTGGAAGGGTTGGTAAACTTTAAAGGTATGTCCTGGGTAGTCGGTGCCCAGGTAGTCTTTTGTGTTTTCTTTCATGGTGATATTATAAGGAGCAAAAGCATAATGAACTGAAGCTGCGATACCTCCCTTACGGCTTATTTTTTTGAAAAACCTGAGCCCTGCATTAAGTGAGGCGGCAGCGTATGATAATTGCTCTGGCCCCATGTCTTTGTACTCAGTGTAATTGCTGTTTTTTCTCTTAATCGTGACCTTGCTCTGTTCAATGCCATCCATCATTGCTACGCCCATCCTTACGAAAGGTTCTATCTCAATAATTCTTGTTCTTTTTTTGTAGGCTATTTCAAAGTTGATATTAGAAATAGTGGCGCGTTTTGCAGTTCCGGTTACAGTTGTATAGTGGCCGAGCAATTGATACCTCTTATACATCGTTTCTTTCAGTGCCTTTTCATCAATCGTGTATGACAATATATTGAAATTAAGTCCGGCGTACCATTCGTTTTTTATCCGGAGAGCAAATAGATACCCTCCCCCGCCACCTACTATCGCCCTGCCAATCAGGTTATTATTTACCGACTTAGATGAGTTAATTGGTGAAGAAACTGCACCGTGCAGTTGGAATCTGAAGGAGTTTTCTATAGGCGCCTGTGCATATAAGAAAACCGGCAATAGCAAAAAGAAAATTAGTTTGGTCATTGTATGATGTTTACAGGGCATGCAATAGCTTGTAATAAACTATTGTGAGCGAGAATATTTACAGAAAATATATAACTGCCTGTATCCGTTGGCTCCTGTTTAGGATAAAGCCTGAAAGTTTCGTTCGGTTTGGCCTCATTTAATTCCTCTGGAGATGGCATGGAGAAAAGTATGTTGAGTGGAGTGCCTGCAGGATAACCTGGTGCATAGTCTCTGTCGCATACTAATGTTATCTCTGTGATGGTATCAAGCTGGCTGTATTTTTCGTATTCACAACTAGTGGCGTACGCGTTGTTAGCGAGAATAGTATTATTACGAATGAAACATATTTTCTGTTCCTTGTTCAATACCAGTTCAAGGTAAAAAGCGGAAGTGAGTACTTGTGTATCAGCCAGCCTGGGAATACTATCCCGGTTATCGTAGACTGATAATTGTAAGTTCCCGAGGTTGAGGCAATATCTGTCTCTTGAGCCACAACCGCAGCATCCGGAGAATAGTAGAACGGTAATAAAAATGCAATATTTCATTGCTGTAATGGTGCGGTAGCTCATAAGGGCGGATTAATAGTTGTCTGAATAGGTTTTACAATGCAAGTATTATGCCACTTATTAGATACACAGTAGGTCTATATATTACCCCCCCCATTTCCCACTCTCCCACTCAATGCTTACCTTAGCCGCTTAATATTATCAGATATGGATTTGAACCTGGTGGGTAAAAGGGCCTTGGTGGCAGGCAGTACGCAGGGTATAGGTTTTGCCAGTGCTGCAGAGCTGGCGGCTATGGGTGCGAATTGTACATTAATAGCGCGCAACGAAGAGGCATTGAAAGCAGCTGTTGGCAAATTAGACAGCTCCAAAGGGCAGGTACATGGTTACTTAGTGGCCGATTTCAGCAAGCCGGAGCAGGTGAGGGAAGTAATTAACGGCTTTGTTACCGATAATACCGTACATATATTAGTAAACAACAGCGGAGGACCCGCAGCAGGCCAGGGTATAGATGCAGCGGTAGAGCAGTTTGAGGCTGCTTTTCAGCAGCACCTGGTGTGCAACCATATATTGGCTACGGCGGTAGTGGCCGGCATGAAGGCTGCGGGCTACGGGCGCATCATCAATATTATTTCCACTTCTGTAAAGATTCCGCTTAAGGGGCTGGGTGTATCCAACACCATACGTGGTGCAGTGGCTTCATGGGCCAAAACCTTGTCCAACGAGTTGGGTAAATTCGGCATAACGGTGAATAACGTGCTGCCTGGCGCTACAGGTACGGCACGGCTGGAAAGCATCATCAATAATAAATCGGCGAAGGCAGGCGTCAGCAAAGAGCATGTAGAACACGAAATGCTGGAAGAAATACCAGCCGGGCGCTTCGGTCAGCCGGAGGAGATAGCCGCGATGGTAGCATTTTTGGCATCGCCCGCGGCGGGGTACGTCAATGGTACCAGCATACCCGTTGACGGGGGCCGTACCGGGTCGATTTAAAAACCGGATTAAAATCAGTTGATATACATAGTGTGGTTTTTTTGTTACTGTAGATACAAAGTTTTGTTAATATAAATTGTTTTTTAGCCCTGACAAAAAAATGACAAAGACACATTGTCAGAATATAAATATCCCTTGAAACCCTTGCCAGGCTTGACAAACATTTTTTAACAAATGTGTATAAACTTTGGTTATTGTGTTGTAGTTTTGCCCACACTTTGTCAAAAAGGAACGTTAATTTTCAAACTTATTATACGTGTCAGAATCAATTAAGCCGATGTTCCGGAAAATTGCTCACAGCACTTTCGCTATAATCGTTGCAATTTTTGCATTTATCAGCACTGCGTATGCTCAGCCGGATGGTAAAGCATTGTTCCAGTCAAACTGTGCCAGTTGTCACAACCCCATTAAGGAGTCGACAGGTCCTGCCCTGCAGGGCGTGTCTGCACGCGTGCCCAGCAAAGAGTGGCTGCACGACTGGGTGAAGAACTCAGCCTCGCTGATAGCGTCGGGAGATAAGTATGCCAACGAGGTGTACAAGAAATGGGGCATGATACCCATGACGCCGTTCCCCAACCTGAGCAATGAGGAGATTGACGCCATTATTGACTATGTAGAAACTTATCAGCCACCTACAGCCGCCGCTCCTGCTGCGGGTGCTGCTGCTGAAGGCGCTGCCGAAGAAAATACCTGGCTGTACACGGTTATCACGCTGGTATTGCTGGTGTTTACCATCATCCTGTGGCGTATCAACCACGCCCTGCGCAGGGTGGCCAACGAGAAAGAAGGCATCACCAACCAGAAAGACATCCCTGTATATCGTAATAAAGTATTCATTGCCATCGCTGCCATCCTGGTATTTATAGGCGCGGGTTACTGGGTAGTGAATGGCTCGGTAGAAATGGGCCGCCAGCAAAACTATATTCCTGAGCAGCCGATATTCTACTCGCACAAAGTACACGCCGGCATCAACCAGATTAACTGTTTGTACTGCCACTCAGGGGCTGAGAAGAGTAAGCACGCCATGATACCTTCTACCAACGTGTGTATGAACTGCCACAAGCAGATAAACGAATACACAGGCGAGCCACTATACACTATGGAGGGTAAAGAAGTGGACGGTACGAAAGAAATACAGAAACTGTACGAATACGCGGGCTGGAATCCTGAAAAGAAAGATTACAACCGCGACGCGGAGGGTAATATCCTGGCTAAGCCAATTGAGTGGGTGAAAATCCACAACCTGCCCGACCACGTTTACTTCAACCACTCGCAGCACGTAGCAGTAGGCGAGGTAGCCTGCCAGCGTTGCCACGGTGGTATCCAGGAAATGGATGAGGTGTACCAGTTCTCATCGCTGAGCATGGGCTGGTGTATCAACTGTCACCGCGAGACAGAAGTGCAATTTGCGGATAACAACTATTACAGCATTTTTGAGAAATACCACGAAGAGATTAAGTCAGGCAAGCGTACAGGTGTAACTGTAGAAGACATAGGTGGTATTGAGTGTCAGAAGTGCCACTATTAATAGTTAATTGTAGTTTGATTGTAACATAAAAAATATTCGGAAACGCTAATTATACCGAATCGAGCCATATGAGTCAAAAACAATATTGGAAGGGCCTGGAAGAACTGAAAGATACCGCAGCTAACAAAGAGGTGGTTGAAAATGAGTTCAGGGAAGAGTTGCCGTTCGACCTGGGCGGTAATCTGCTGGACGCCAACACGCCCCGCCGCGACTTTTTGAAATTCTTAGGATTCAGTACAGCCGCTGCCACACTGGCCGCAAGTTGCGAAATGCCGGTGCGCAAGGTGATACCTTATGCTATCAAACCCGAGGAAATCATTCCGGGTGTAGCCAATTACTACGCATCTACATTTGCAGATGGTGGTGATTACTGCGCGGTAGTGGTTAAAACACGCGATGGCCGCCCCATAAAAATAGAAGGTAACGCCAAGTCGTCTATCACACAGGGTGGTTCGTCTGCACGTGTGCAGGCTTCCGTACTCAACCTGTATGATACAGCACGTCTCCGCCAGCCATATGCTGAGGGCAAAGAAGCTACCTTCGAGGCTATTGACCGTATGGTGAAGAATGGCCTGGCAGGCGCTTCAGGACAGGCTTTCCTGCTTACTTCTACTATCATCAGCCCGACAACAAAAGACGTAATAGCGAAATTCTTAGCTAAATATCCGAATGCAAAACACGTAGTGTACGACCCGATTTCTTACTCGGGCATGCTGCTGGCCAACGAAGCCAGCTACGGCAAGCGTGCATTACCTTCTTACCACTTCGACAAAGCGCAAACTATCGTAAGCCTGGATGCTGACTTCCTGGGTACATGGTTGTCGCCTGTTGAATACGCCAAACAATACAGCAAGGGCCGCAAAATCAGCGCCAAAAACCCTGTATTGTCCAAGCATTATCACGTAGAGCCTACACACACCATTACGGGTGCAAAGGCTGACATGCGTGCTACCTGCCGCCCTTCGCAAATGGGTCGCGTAGCAGCAGCGCTTTACCAGGCGGTAGTTAATGGCACTAAAGCCAACCTGGGCAGCGATAAACTGAACGAAACCATCAACAAAGCCGCCGCTGACCTGAAAAAAGGTAATGGCCTGGTAGTGTGTGGTGCTAATGACATGGATGTACAGTTGATAGTAAATGCTATCAACGCCAATATAGGTGCCAACGGCACTACCATCAACTGGGCTGTAATCAGCAACTACAAGCAGGGTATCGACTCTGACATGGTAGCGCTGACACAGGCCATGAACGCTGGTAGCGTAGGTGCACTGTTGATACACGGCGTTAACCCCGTGTACGACTACTTCGATGGTGCTAAGTTTGCCGAAGGTTTGAAGAAAGTAGCTGTATCTGTTTCCTTTGCCGACCGCATGGACGAAACAGCGCAGCAATGTAAATATGTAGTTCCTGACCATCACTACCTGGAAAGCTGGGGTGATGCCGAGCCTAAGACAGGTTATTACAGCCTGCAGCAGCCGGGTATAGCACCGTTGTTCAAAACACGCGCATTCCAGGATAGCCTGTTGAACTGGGCAGATGCGGGTACTACTTACGGTGACTACTGGGTATCTTACTGGACAGGTAAACTGGGTGGCCAGGCAAACCTGGACAAAGCCCTGCAGGATGGTGTTATAGAACCCGCCGGCGATATGGCCATAGGTGGTATCTCCTTCAGCGGCAATGCTGATGGTGCACTGTCTGTAGCATTGTCTGCCAAGGCGCCTGAAGGTAAGGAACTGGTTGTGTACCAGAAGATATCTATCGGTTATGGTGGTGCATGGAGTAACAACCCATGGCTGCAGGAAATGCCTGACCCCATTACCAAAGCAACATGGGACAACTACCTCTG
>JACFNS010000370.1 GCA_019454705.1 Taibaiella sp.
CTAAATAACTGCTGAATGCTGTCTATATTTGAAGTACAGCCGACAAAAATGTTTTCAGATGCAAGGAAAAACTTCAAGAGGTTCCAGAAAGCGTGCATCAGCTCCTGCCTATGTGAGCCCAAATCAATTAGTTTTAGAAGGTTTTGAAACACCCTTCGACCAAAAATTAAGTTAAAACAATGAGTTTTATCTTTCTACCCCAGAGATCGTGTATGAATACTTAAATATAAAATCAGCGTACTGTTGAGGGTTTTTTATGGTAAAATGATGCCCTGCTTCATTCACGTCTTCTTTCATATAGTCTACCCTTATATTGCCTCCGTATTTCTTATAATTCCTTTCAAATATTTCTGTATTTTCAGTCAGCGGCACTATGCTATCTCTTTCACACACCACATGCACAACGGGGACTTCATATGCAGCCAAAGTCACTAGGTTATCAAACGAGTTATCCGAAAACATCATCGCATCTTCTTCTGTAAAATGGTAAGCTTTAAGTAGTTTCTGCCAGTTGACCGTGCTACCCCTACCTCTTCCTTTTCCGCCAGGCCAACTCTTAATGTCCAGCACAGGAGCTTCGGCATAAATACAGCTTACTTTATTCGGATTTCTTTTTGCCCAGGCATATATGTATAGTCCGCCGCGGCTTACTCCTTCCAGTGCAGGTTTCTTTGAAAACTGTTTTTCATCTATGAGATAATCATAAAACTTCTCCCATACCTGCATGGCTTTGACACTCCCAAACATATCACTGCAATCAACATATGCGACATGGAAACCTTTTGATAGGAGAATACTATCCATATCGGTATGCCAGTAAGGAAAATATGCCCGCCATACCCACGGGTTGCCAGGCAAGGGCTGTTGTGGCTCTATAATATGCGCCTGCCGCCCATTGAAAACAAAACTTTGTTTAACGAAACCATGCCATTCGCTTTTATGCTGCTCCTGCTGTGCAAATACAGATATACGTCCGAAGATGCACAGTAATAATATATTTATGATGATCTTTTGCATATGATTTCTACTATAATATTATTTTTCCAGATAAGCTGCCAATACAGGTGCCAGCTTATTGTAACCTGCAACATTGCGATGCAGTCCGCAATTGAAAAGACATTCATCTATTTTACCGGTAGAAATAAGCAATACCCGGCCGGGATCAATATAGGTAACTTTCATAGCCGTTGGTAACCGGCTAATAGCTACATTTATTTCCTGCACACTTATTTTCATGCCCCTTCTAGGAAATATGCCGGAGAGGAGTACATCGGTACCGGTCTGTCGAAACTGTATGGCTTCCAACAATAATTTTAATTCTGCTATGATTTCATCATTACTCTTGATCGTCAGATTATTGGTAGATATCATAACTACCATATGCTTCGCGATATATCCATCCAGTTCACCATGATAGACCCTCCATAAAGTATTCTCCGCCCTGTCCCATCCAAAGCCCATATTGCGTAATCCAAGCAGCGCCAGGTAACGCTTCCATGAATCCACTCCTCTTGCAGTCGGATGTTTGGGTTCGCCTCCCCGGTAATGAATAATAGAATTAGCGATAATAATATTTTGCGGCAACATTTTTTTATTGAGCTCAATAAACTCATTATGCCTGGCGCGCCAGTCGTAGCTATCACGGGTTTGCGTAACAGGTTGCGTGGTACTGTAAGCCGGATCATGCAGGATACTGCGAATGGTCTTTGCATACACATCAGCGTGCTGTAACATGCTCGGATTGGTGGGATGACTGCTATCTATCGTTGAATTAATATCCATATTCAGCGCCGTATTCGATAACAGGTAGATATTTTTAGCGCCTTCTTGTTTTAGCTTTGTAAAGGTTTGCTGCAATACTTTGGTAGCACGCTCACAATCTTCCACTCTTTTTGCATTGATAATGCCCGAACCGGCGCCAAGACAGTGATCGACCAGTAATACCGGTGTGGAAGGATGTTTTGCCTGTAATGCTTTTACCGATTCCCTGATTTTATTCTCCAGCTCCGCTTCTGGAATATTTACGAGGTTAGGCAGACAATCGAGCACATATATTTTTGCATAAATTTTCCTCATCATGTCAATCACAGGTTTCTCTAATCTTCCGTTGCCTGAAAAACCAAGGTTGATCAGGGGATAGTCTAATTGCCGTTCCAGTATGTTTGTCCAGTCCATATCCGGGCGGGAAGCGTAACCACCCTGCACCATAGAAGAGCCAAAGATCACTATGGATTTTTCTTCTGAAAGCGGCATTGGAATAAATGTTTTTCCTTCAGGTATGCCAATTTCCATCCAGCTAATAGTTTTATACAGAGGCAGGAATAACTTAAATTCGCAATCCGTTCCTTTGATTTGGCTGTCCACTTCCAGATTGGAAAAATCATAGGAGATCGTGTCGAAAAACCGGTATTCCGCCGGTACCCACACCCACTTGCCGCTATGGTCAATGGCATACAAATCAACTCCGCTCACTCCGGTTACCGACACATATGGCATGGCAAAATTATTCCCTGAGCTTACGCAGTAACGGATCCTGATCTCATCAGCATTGGATTTGAATTTAATATATAGTCCGGCATCGTGGTGCGATAAATCCCATACTTCTTTTCTCACAGTTTGTTCTGCTCTTGCCGGTAAGCAGTCGTAAGGGCTTTTTGTTTCCTTCGGCCACGCCTGACCTTCAATAACAGGAAATGGACTATGGGCCAAGTCCCGCCACGTAAATGCTTCTGTGGTTTGCGCCCCTAACCGCTCCGTTATAACAAAAAATATTAAAATTGCAGAAAGGTATTTTAGCATACTCTATAATGTTTATTTTACAGGCGGTACGGCTCCGGCACTAATCCAAAGCTTCAGCTACAGTGAGTACCGAATCAGAGTAGTCCCCGATGGCTTATCTTTCATAAACAGAAAAATCTTTGATCCGTGGCGGAGCAGACGAACTCTTTATACTTAACCGGACTTTATTAATAAGAGCATAAATTAAGTCTTATTTAACAAATTAGTTTTTTATTTTT
>JACFNS010000371.1 GCA_019454705.1 Taibaiella sp.
GTCAAACTTTAAGGCTTCTGTATAGTTAGCTGCAGCAGACACCATGTACCCATTTTCATCCAGGTGGTGCTCCCAATACCAGCGCCAGCGATCGAACTGGTAGTGTTTACCTTCACGAATTTTACCACCTTCTTCCTCCGGTGTCCTGTGCACGCCATGTTCCGCTTCGTATGCATTCACTATATCAGCCAGTTTTACCGGCTTACCATCAGCAGCTTCTATTAGTGGGAACTGTGCCCATGATTGTACGCCCAACAATATACCTGCGCACAATAAGTAGATTTTTTTCATATTCATATTCACTGTAATCGTTAAAAATATTGAATTTTTAGTTAATGTCCTTATGAATTTTATCATGTTAAAGAAAAGTCATGTTATTGCTTCAAAACTTTCACATAATTTCGCTGCGCTTCAATCAGCAGCATATACACATATCGTTATCAGTTCACACAAAGCACTCAACAAGATGGAACAAAAGTTTGATGAACTGATAGATGGTTACCTGCAGAATAAGGCCGGTGTAAGTGCACATTTCCTCAACGATACTCTTACGCAACAATTACGCAAGCGGTTAGAGCTGTTGCATATGCAGGATGAGCTTTCACCGGCAGGTATAGGCAGGGGTATCTCTAAGGTTTACGACCTGCAGATAAGAAGTGATAAAATTTACTGGATAGATAAAACCAGCGCTGATTCCTCTGAGTTAGAATTAGTCAACATCGTAGAAGAGTTTATCAGCTATCTGAACAGAACCTGTTACGCAGGCATCAACGATTACGAGATGCACTACGCCCTGTACGAGCCGGGCAGCTTCTACAAACGCCACCTCGACCAATTTAAAAACAACCCCGGGCGCAAGTTCACTTTTATAATATATCTGAACGAGGACTGGAAGGATGAATATGGTGGACACCTTGCCCTATACCCGGATGGCGGAGAGGAAGGCAGGCTGATAATGCCCTCCGGTGGGACATCTGTTTTTTTCAAAAGCGATGAACTGGAGCACGATGTTCGGCCTGCAACAAGGCCGCGTATGAGTATAGCCGGCTGGTTGAAGAGAAACTAAGGTTAAACAAAAACGCACCTGCATATAGCAAGTGCGCTTGCTTGTTGTATTCTAACTATTCAAAGTTTTTTTAATACCATACATCTATCCCGCTATCATCAGGTAAGCGCCCGCAGGGTCTTGTACCAGGCAATAGTATCCCCCTTTACCGTCACTACGTTTGTCGCCTAATACTTTTCCGCCGTTGGCTTCTACGGCTTGCAGGCTTTCATCCAGGTTTTCCACGCTCAGGTATATCAGCCACTGCGGGGGCAGGTGGGCATTAACACCCCGTGCATGGCACACACCGGCTACTGTTTCACCCGTCCTGGGGTCGTTCATGCAATAATCATTATAGCCCCCCATATCCAGCCCCATTATATCCCAGCCTACTACTTTGCTGTAAAATTCGCTTACTTCGTCAGCATTCGGCACCGTCAGGTCCATCCATACTACCCTGCCTGATTTCTTATTGTCCATACATTATTTTTTAAAACGATTATTAAAAAATGGGGTTATGCTGTTTTTGCAGTCTTACGCTTCAATATACCTGCGCAAATCAATGATATAATTAACCCCACGGGGAACATTTCACCCAGCATGGTGAAAAGGTATCTCGGCAAGAAATTGTTGTACCAATCCCCTATCTGGTACATGGCTAATTCCTCAGCGGTGGCTCCGGCCTCTTTCATTGCCGTCACCTGTTTTTCGTATATACTGTTCATAAATTCAACAGCTGTCATTCCCGTTGTGCTGATGTATATTTCCCAACCCATGGCATATATAGCACTGGATATTAGTGAAATATAAATACCTATCAGGAATGCCTTTGCGAAAGTGATTACGCCATTCTGTTGTTTATCTCTATAACTTTTTATGGCCGGGAATATAACGGACAACGCCAATACCATAGTACCATAGCCCAATAAGGCGCTCGGTTCAAGGATACCGTTTTTTGCCAGCGGCATGGTAATGAATAACATTCCCGCCGTGATGATACCTGCTATGAGGCTGAAGACTAATACGATTCTTTTCATAATACTTTGTTTTTAGTTTATGCTGCAAATGAACAGATCGCCGGCATTTTTCCTTTCATACCAAAGTATGAATTTCAGTGATGACGGGCATTTTCATGCCAAAGTATGATGACTGTACTAAGGTATCAGTAGCAGTTCTTTTGCACGTTGTACGGCCTGGGTGCGTCGCTTCACATCCAGTTTCGTGGCATGTGTCTTCACAGTCGGCAGCGAAATGAACAGCTTTTCCCCTATCTCCTGGTTCGACAAGCCCTCGCTCATCAGTTGCAGCACTTCATATTCACGCTGGCTGATACCCAGTTTTTTAATCTGTGCCTCATTTTGTACAAATTCTGCTTGCCGCTCCACCATTACGGGCACCTCTTGCACAATAGTTTTTCTATTGATAATCTTAGTACCGGCCCAGACACCTATTATGGTAAAAAACAAAGCGATAACCCCCAGGTATATCTCCATGCTGATATCCCGCACCAGGAACTTGTACTCAATCACCTTGAGTAAGGTAGTGAGCCCTGCCAATGCCAGTCCGTATATAAGGATAGTTTTTTTCATACCCGGGATAAAAATACAGGATTAGCTAAATATGAAATAATCCTTTTGCATTCACCCTCTGTACAATCCATCGAAAAATTGATATTTTTACTACATGTCCTGCTACTTTCGCAACCTGCTGCTATACATACTGTTGCTATTATCAACATTTCAAAACGCCCCGGCGCAGTCCAAAGGCATTATACCCGACACACTGGTGCTGGACCAACGCTGGAACTACGACCACTATACACACCTGGTAGTGCCCACTGTCAACTGGCTGCAATCCACCCCGTTAAACGGAGATAAAGAGCTCCGTTCCAGGCACAACAACTTCCTCATGTTCTGGCTACAGAAAAATGAAGATGTGGTCGTGAATATGCCCGAATACTTGCTTAGGTTTC
>JACFNS010000372.1 GCA_019454705.1 Taibaiella sp.
TTCTTAAAACGGTATTCAGAGTTGAACATAGACCTGTTAATACCAGGATTGATATTGTGCAGCATCTTTGTATTAATTGCCGTGCCATCAGTAACCCATGGCTCGTCGCCATTAGTACCATCGTTTGCTACAAAATACAGGTAGCCATCTATCACATTTTCAGCATACAGTGTTCCTACACCATCAGTAGCACCGGCATTTATATCCATAAACATATTGGTATTTGTGGGTGTGCCGTCTGTTGTCCATATTTCCCTGCCGCCCGATACTGTTTTAGCAGTAAACATTAGTTTGTTGTTTACCAGGCAATAGTCAGTCATTTGTATACCGTTTGTTGCTGCATTGTCCGTATTAGCCAGCATCATAGTGCCTACAGCAGTACCATCTGTAACCCATGGCTCTGTACCGTTGACTCCATCATTGGCGAAAAAATATATTTTACCATTAAATTCTGTAAAACCATCCGCGTAAGAATTTCCTGTACCGGGGTTGATGTCTTTTAATAAAGTAGTGCCTACTGCGGTGCCATCGCTTATATACAGTTCATAACCTGTAGCAGGTGTGGTTGCACTAAACACAAATTTGTTAGTACCGAATTTTGTAAGATATTCAGGATTAGAAGCTGCCGAACCAGCAAGTAAATCTACTAATAAAGACGTACCGTTACCCGTACCATCGCTTTCCCAAAGCTCTATACCGGTATTTGAAACGCTGTTGTTGGCACCAAAGTAAAACTTACTATTCATCATGATGTAGTACATAGTCCCCATTGTCCATGGTGCTGTGCTCATGATAGCAGTGTTGGGCAGTGTACCGTCTGATTTATACAACACATGGTGGAAGCCACCGCTTGTAGGCTCTTCAGCAGTAAA
Source organism: Taibaiella sp. (assembly GCA_019454705.1). Taxonomy (GTDB): domain Bacteria; phylum Bacteroidota; class Bacteroidia; order Chitinophagales; family Chitinophagaceae; genus UBA5543. Next base: position 873 of record JACFNS010000372.1, read on the forward strand.
GTACAACGAGTTGTTATACTCCATAAAATTATTGGGATAAGAACTGGTAGTACCTGCCCATATGTCACTGAACAGAGATGTACCCGTTGCGGTGCCATCCGTTTTATACAGCTCTGTACCCTCTGTAGCAGTAGTTGCTGCAAAAAACAGGTTGTTGTTGAATACATGCATGGATGCAGGCGAAGAGCCATTAACAGTGCTTATATCTTTTACCAAAACTGTATTAGTTGTGGTGCCATCTGTACTCCATAGCTCCAGATTTTGCAAGGTATCCTGTGCTGCAAAATAGAGTTTGTTATTCATCACTTTTGTGCCAACAAGAAAGTGCACACCGGTAGAGATGCCGGGATTAATGTCTTTTAGTAACACTGCCTGTGCTTGGGCAATGCTACTGCTTCCTAACAATAAAACAAGGGGTAGATATCCTATCTTCATAAAATAATATTTTAGTGAAATTAGGCCGATAACTGCAGGTGGAATATACCGTACAATGGTCAAATATATCTACGTGTTATGGTGTATAGGAACATACAGTATTACAATACTGTTTAAAACGTATTGTATAAAAAATGGAACTAATAGTGAAAGCAGGTTCCTATTTCCTGTCCTTCCACATTTCGTTAAATGACTTTACCGGGAATTTTAGCTCTGAACGGTTGCTCACCCAGCTATCTTTAAACAAGTTGTTCACCACTTTGTTTTTCATATTTCCATTGGCAATGTTGATGAGCCTGCGGTTGAGCATAGCCAGTTTCCATGCCTTCCATGCCATCCCCTCCTGGAAGTTGCCCAGTTTATCTTCTATGGCTATGTGCCTGTTCTCCAGCAGCATTTCGTGTATGTTGATTTTCACGGGGCAAGCCTCTGTACAGTTGCCGCACAGGCTCGATGCATTGCTCAGGTGTTTGAACTCGCTCATGCCTTTCAGGTGCGGGGTAATTACCGAGCCGATAGGCCCGCTGTAAGTAGCACCATATGCGTGCCCTCCAATATTTTTATATACAGGGCATACGTTCAGGCAAGAGCCGCAGCGTATGCAATACATACTCTCGCGTACTTCTTCACGCAGCAGGTTGGTACGGCCGTTATCCAGCAGTATCACATACATATCTTCAGGCCCGTCTGTTTCTTCTTTGGTGCGTGGCCCGTTGAAGATGGTATTATATACCGTAACATTTTGTCCCGTACCATACGTAGCCAGCAATGGCCAGAATAAAGACAAGTCGTTGATAGAAGGCAGTATCTTCTCAATGCCTACTATTGATATCATCGTTTTGGGGAAAGAGGTGGTAAGGCGTGCGTTGCCTTCGTTTTCGCTCACACATACCGAGCCTGTGTCCGCTATCAGGAAGTTTCCGCCCGTCACGCCTATATCCGATGTAATATATTTTTGCCTGAGGTTGACACGGGCTATCTGTGTCAGCTCGCTGGGGGTCAGGTTGGGCTCAACGCCCAGTTTTTCGTGAAATAATTTAGCAACATCCTCCTTGCTCTTGTGCATGGCGGGTGTTACTATATGGTAGGGCGCTTCTCCGTCCAGTTGCTGTATATATTCGCCCAGGTCTGTTTCTACCGATTCAATATTGTGTTTGGCAAGGAAATCGTTCAGGTGTATCTCCTCCGTCACCATCGACTTCGATTTCACCACCTGTTTGGCATTTTTACTCTTACATATTTTCAGAATTTCCTCCAGCGCCTCGTTGGCATCTTCGGCCCATATTACTTTACCACCCCTGGCTGTAAAGTTGGTTTCAAACATCTCCAGGTGCTTGTCCAGGTTTTCTATGGCCTTCCATTTGATGTTCTTCGCCCTTTTACGTGCAAGGTCCAGGTCGGCATACTGTTGTTTGCCCTTTACTACTGTTTGGGCGTACTTATCAATATTGAAAGCCAGCTTACGCTTATGCTCCAGGTCAGAGGCCTTTACCTTGCTTTTGGCGAGAAAAACGGACAGATTATCACTCATGATGTACAAAAATAGTAACTAATGATAAGAAAATTGCTGTCAATCGTGGGTGATGATTTGTTCCCGCCTTCAGGTAAGTGCTTTATCTTTATATAAATTATATGTAATTAATTGGGTGTAGTATGAGAACAAGTATGCCAAAAATGCCACAGCAGTACTGTGGCATTC
>JACFNS010000373.1 GCA_019454705.1 Taibaiella sp.
CTATATTATTGTCCAGGGCTACCTCCAGTATGCTGATGCCCGGCTCTACATTTTCTATTGTTACAGGTTCCAGCCCTTTCTGTTCAAACTTAAATTTTATGCTATACATTACTATGTGTTCTCTGTATTCAGCCGCAAAAGTAATGCATCGGGGGCTATTCTCCCTTATCGGGCCTATACATCTTATCTATCGAGGTAGTGATGGCTTTGTACAACTCCTGCCAGTCGGGGTTTTGAGCCAGTAATTCCAGGTGTTTTTCAATAGTTACAGCATCGCCGCGGCGTGCAGGCCCTGTCTGCAATACTTTGGGCGAGGCGTTGCGTATACGTTCTGCAGTCTGGCTTACAATAGGAAATAGCAAAGAGAAAGGAACCTGCTGCTTATTACACACCTGTTCGCTCACAGCCATCAGATGGTTGGTAAAGTTGTTGCACAGTACGGCGCACAGGTGCAGCCATTGGCGCTGCTCCCAGCTTACTGTAAAGTATATGTCAGTAACAGACGCAGCAAGTTGTTGCAGCAGAGCTTCTGCATGGTCAGTAGTGCCTTTTATGGTTATTGGTACTTCCCTGTGCATGGGCAGGTTATCCTTTACCAACGAGTATATGGGCCAGAGCACGCCAGCATGTCTTGCATAAGGCTCCAGTATCATCCTGCTCAGCGAGCCGGCGGTATGTATCAGCGTGGTATGTTCCAACTTGAAATGAGAGGCTACATCTGTAATAGCGTGGTCGGTAATAGCCAGTATGCAGCAATCTGCATCGTCCTTCACATCTGATATGTTTGCCAATACAGGGGCTTTGATACTCGCCGCAAGTCGTATGGCATGTTCAGGATTTCTGCCGTATATCCCCTTGCATTCATGACCCGCTTTCGCCAGCCTTGTAGCCAGGAACCATGCCGTGTTGCCCGTGCCTATTATGTAGTAGGTCATTTGTGTGCAAGGTAGTAATCGGTCATCAATCGGTGTACTTTTTCTTTCAGTGCGGGTAGGTCGTCCAATGTCAAGCCTTTGGTAGGCACGGGTTCTAAAAAGTGGAAGCGGACGGGCAATGGCCTTGCCCACATCTTTTTATCGTGGGGCAGTATCCTGCCGGTGTTGAAGATAATGCCGGGTATGATAGCTTTTTGAGATTTGATAGCAGTGATAAAGGCCCCATCGTAAAAACGCTGGATGGGGTGATTAGTCTTGTTGCGGGTACCCTCGGGGTACAGGCACAGGTGCAGGCCCATGTCCAGGGCTTGTTGCATATCCGTAAAGCTTTGCCTGCGGCTGGCCTCACTTTGCCTGTCCAGCAATATAGACCCCGCTTTGTATATCACCCCGAATATGGGAATGCGTGCCATTTCAATCTTTGCCAGTGTTTTATTGGGGCCGGGTATCCAGGGTGATGATACAGGTACGTCCACCAATGAGTTATGGTTAGTAACTACCACATAGTTTTCACCTTTCTTAAAATGCTCTTTCCCTTTACGCAAAACAGGGCAACCCACTAATGGCATAAAAACGCTCATCCAGCCCTTGAATATGGGGTGCATGATTTTGGCACGCCTGGGCTCCGGTAATAGCGAGGTAAGCCAAATAGGAATAACCACTATCAACATAGTAGCTACAAATAGTAACATCCCCAATACAAAGTATATATGACCTGCTATTTTACCTATCAGTTTCATTCAGCCTGCAAATTATAAACTCCAGTCGATAGGTGGCAAACCATTTTTTTGCAGCCATTCATTTGTTTTGCTGAAATGCCTGCAGCCGAAGAAACCGTTGTATGCGGAAAGCGGGGAGGGGTGCGCAGCGGTTAGCACCAGGTGTTTGTTGGTATCTATCAGTGGTATCTTGCTTTTGGCAAAGCCCCCCCATAGCAGGAACACCAGTTTGTCTTTTTTGTCTGATAGGGTTTTAATCACACTATCCGTGAAAATATGCCAGCCTATTTTGCTGTGCGACATGGGCTGGTTTTGCTCCACAGTAAGTGAAGCATTCAGCAATAAGACACCCTGCTTCGCCCATTTTTCCAGGTTGCCGTGGTTAGGCGGTGGTATGCCCAGGTCGGCCAGAATCTCTTTAAACATATTGACCAGTGATGGTGGCGCTGCTACGCCCATCGCTACGGAAAAGCATAACCCATGCGCCTGCCCGGGATTGTGGTAGGGATCCTGCCCCAGTATCACGACTTTTACCTCGTCAAAAGGTGTGTTGAAAGCATTGAAGATATAGGGCCCCGGAGGATATATGATTTTGCCCGCCTGCTTTTCCGTTTTCAGGAAGTTGACGATTTGGGCAAAGTAGGGTTTGTCAAATTCAGGCTGTAATACCTGTTTCCAGCTTTGTTCTATTTGTACATCCATGCAGCTGATTATTTGCTGTTGGGGGCAGTGCCTTTTTGCATGATGGTAAAAGAGCCACAGACATCTGCATTGCCCTTTATCTTCTGTGTCAGCACTACTAAGTATATATCCGACTTTTGCGGCACGAAGGAATAGATGATGAAATTGGTTTCATCTCCCTTTTTGATGGTTTTTTCTGCCAGTTTATTGTCTTGCCCGTCATACAGTTCAAAATATATTTTACTGGCATTGGCATCACCAATCAATATAAACTGGTATAGTTGTTTTTCTGTAAGCTGTATGGCAACGGGTGCAGGTTCGCCAGGCCTCATGCCCAGCATAGCATCTTTATACACTTCCATGCCTTGCGCTTTAAAGTCGTGCTTTATTTGCTCAGCCTGCACACGCATCGACTTATTGACACAGCCTACACGTGGCTGTTGGGCATGTGCATTACAACAGAAAAACAAGAATGAAGCTATAAAAACAATAGTTCGCATGGGTGTCCTCTTTACCAGGCTAAGATAACGATTATCCACAGAAATAGTAAACAGCTAACAGAGTTATAGTATTTCGCCTACATGCTTGCGGATATTGGCAGCCAGCTTGCCCATGGGCAGGTCGTTCATGTCGTTGCCAAAGCCGTGCTTCAGGATGACGGGCCG
>JACFNS010000374.1 GCA_019454705.1 Taibaiella sp.
CGTGGTAAGATACTGAACGTAGAAAAAGCGCAGGAGCATAAGATATACGAGAACGAGGAGATTAAGAATATGTTTACCGCACTGGGTGTGTCAGTAGGTACTGAAGAAGATCCCAAGGCGCTGAACCTGACTAAACTCCGTTACCACAAAATTATCATCATGACCGATGCCGATGTGGATGGTTCTCACATTGCTACATTAATACTTACCTTCTTCTTCCGCTATATGACTGCACTGGTAGAGCAAGGCCACGTGTACCTGGCACAACCACCTCTTTACCTCGTAAAGAAAGGTAAAGAGCAGGAGTATGCATGGACGGAAGAACAACGTAAAGCAGCGGTAGAGCGCCTGGCCCATGGCAAAGAAGACAGTGTGAACATACAGCGCTACAAAGGTTTGGGAGAGATGAATGCTGAGCAGCTGTGGGAAACGACCATGAACCCGGAAACAAGGCAGATGAAACAAGTGACTATCGAGAGTGCTGCTGAAGCAGATAGGGTATTTTCTATGCTGATGGGCGATGAAGTAGGCCCGCGCAGGGAATTTATCGAAAGCCATGCTAAATACGCCAAGCTGGATGTTTAATATAAGAACATTTTGACATCAACGCCCTGCAAGTGCAGGGCGTTTTTTTTGTGCTTATATTCCCTGCAACAAAGATTGCTTATAAAAAAACGGACGAGAAATGCAAAGGGGAAAAACACTGTATTTTGTTGGGTTTATACTAAGTACCTTTATAGCCAAACTATTTTAAACACTCATTTTTTAAAAGAAAACATATGCCAACAAACGGAGCAGAAATATCAGTTGCTGTTGCTAACGATTATATTAATGATTTCATTGCCAACTACTTTGACACGGGTAAAGCCCCTGTAAAATCAATGATACTGGATGCGGGACTGTTGCGCGATTATCTCAGCAACCCAGTTATCCAGAATATCAAGTTTATGTTAGGAGAGAGGACCGTGGTTGAAAATGGTATCGATAAAAAGGTATTTACACTGATAGTGGCGGGCTACGATGCAAACGGTAATTATATTTTAACGCCAAGCGGGAATGTGTTGGACCATACTACACCATGCCCAACAATGTGCCCAACTGCAGGAAATGCTGCTAATGACAACATAGTTATGTGATGTATCTATTCTACATAGTAAGTTCAATTATTCTTTTATCACTATTATATTCTATCATTCGATGCTTTGTCTTAAAACATACTTTGGACAAAGCATCGAAAATTATTGGGCTATACCTCTTGTTGACATTGATTGCAGAATTACTTGCATTTCTTGGTATAATATTATACCGATACAATATTTTAATATATAACACGTACTCAATAGTTCAGTTTTATTTACTCACTATATATTTTAGTCAAACTACTGTTTTACTTAAAAAAAAGGCTTTTAGAAGTAGCATTTTGTTACTAGGTACGCTTATATACATAGAAGACTCAATAGTTTATAGAGATTTCATGCTTGAACCTAATTCTGGTTTTTTAGCTTTTGAATCAATTTCTTTTGTGTGTTTTTCATTGATGTATTTTTATGATACACTCAATGAAAGATCGGAGAGTCACTCACTTTCGCAACATTTTTGGTTCACAGGAATTCTATTAACATTTTGGAGTTTCACGCTTTTATCTTGGTTGGTCGGACTTTCTATCTATCAATCATTAAAAGACAACTCAATTATTCTCAATTACATGATGTGGGCTATTAACATCATCACCTATACCGGCTTTGGTTTAGTATTCTTATTTTACAGGAAACTACAATCCCGTTGACGGAAACTACTTCTATATTAGTACTTGTATTCGGTACACTATTGTTTACACTTTTTGCCGTATTTACCATACTATACATTGCACTGCAAAAAAAGAAACAATACCACCACCACCTGGAGAAGCAGGAGATGGAGCACCGCTTCTCTACCCAACTGATGCAGAGCAGGCTGGAGGTGCAGGAGCAAACGCTGAAAAATATGTCGGCAGAGATGCACGATAATATAGCCCAGATGCTGGGGGCTGTAAAGCTGCAGTTGCATATGCTGGCGGCAGGTGCCGCAGATGAGGAGCAACGCTCCCTGGCTAACGAAGGTGCTTCTACCATGCGCGATGCCATACGCGATGTGCGCAGCATGAGCCACCTGATGAATGGCACCTATGTGCTGCGCAAGGGACTGAAGGAAAGTATAGAAAAAGACCTGGACAGGATAGTTGCTGCCCACAGGATAAAATGTAATTTTACGGTATCGGGCCCGGAGCGGAAACTGGGCGAGGACAGGGAGCTGATGCTTTTCCGTATTATACAGGAGAGCGTAGCTAATGCTGTTCGGCACGGCCAGCCACTGCATATATCAGTGTCGCTGCATTACGGCCCTGATAGTTTGCGTGTGCTGATAGAAGACAACGGGAAAGGCTTTGATACTACCCGTGTGAGCCCGGCAAGCGGTGTAGGCATGATGAATATTGAAGAACGTGCCCGGCTGCTCGGAGGTGATGTCAATATCAGTTCGCAAGTAAATATAGGTACAAGCGTACAACTGGATATACCGGTATAGAACAAAATGAACAAATCTGATACAATAAAGGTGGCGCTTGCTGATGACCACACCATGTTCAGGAGGGGGCTGGTCTCAATACTCAAGCCATATGCTGATATTGAAGTCTTATTTGATGTTGCAAACGGACGGGAACTGGTAGATGCTATACATGCCGCAGATATACGCCCCGACATCTGCATTATAGATATAAACATGCCCGAAATGAATGGGTATGATACAGCCAGGCATATTAAAAGGCACTTCCCCAAAATAAAAATGCTGGCCTTGTCTATGTACGATGACGAGGATAACATAATAAAAATGCTTCGCAACGGTGCCAATGGGTACCTGTTAAAAGACAGTGAACCCGATGTGCTGGTAGATGCTTTGAAGGCATTGCATAAGCAAGGGTTTTATCATTCTGAACTGATTACCGCTGATATACTGAAGAGCA
>JACFNS010000375.1 GCA_019454705.1 Taibaiella sp.
GTGCTATCTCGCCACGGTTTGCAATCAGTATTTTTTTAAACACTTTTAAAAATTTAAAAGTAAAAAATCAAAAGTCAATACTACCCGTTACTTACCCATGGCATCAGTATTGATGACATGGAGTAATTGAGCCATTGAGCAATTATTATGCAATCTCTACCAGGAACAGTGGTTGATCGTACTCAACGGGCGATGCATCGTCCGCCAGTACTTTCACTATTTTACCTGATACTTCTGATTCTATTTCGTTGAACAATTTCATTGCCTCGATGATGCAGATATGCTGCCCGGCAGAAACTGAATCGCCAACGTTTACGAACGGAGGTTCTCCGGGCTTGGCGCTACGGTAGAAAGTGCCTATCATCGGTGATTTAATAGTCATCAGGTTGTCTGAAGATGCGACTGGTGCTGCGGCAGGAGCGTTAGCTTCAGTTGCTTGTGCGGGTGCCGCTGCCGGAGCAGGTGTGTGGTGTACCGCCTGCATAACCTGTTGAGGTGCCTGATACGATACCATATGGGCTTCGCTCAACGGGTTTTGTTTGATAGTAATTTCAAAATCACCATCCTTTATGCTTAATTCACTGAGTTCTGACTTGTTTACTGCCTTTATCAGCTCCTGGATTTGTTTCAGATCCATAATTGTATAGTTTTTTTGATGGGTAATTTACTGATTGATTATTCCTTTACACGTTCCATGTAAGCTCCTGTTTTGCTATCGATACGGATTTTTTCACCGGCATCTACAAACAGGGGAACGTTTACCGTAGCACCGGTTTCAACCGTAGCGGGCTTCAGGGTACGTGTAGCTGTATCGCCTTTCATTCCGGGCTCAGTATAAGTCACTTCCAGTACTACGTTTGCCGGAAGTTCAACACTCATTGGTTGCTCAGTTTCCGTATTGATGGCTATGGAAACTTCCTGCCCGTCTTTATACAAAGAGGGGTTGTCGATTGCCGATTCGGGCATGGTTATCTGCTCGAAGGTTTCGTTGTCCATAAAGTTGAAACCCATATCATCTTTGTACAGGAACTGGAAATTGCGCCTCTCGATACGTACAGGATATATTGTATCACCTGAGTTCCAAGTGTGCTCAATAGACCTTGTGTTGTCCACACCTTTGAGCTTTGCCCAAACTTTGGCCGCAGCGCGGGCTGTCTTGTTCTGTCCGAATTCTACTACTGAATACAGGCTGCCATCCAACTTGATGACCATACCATTGCGAATATCTGCTGTTGATGCCATAATTTAATTTTACGCGGGAGGCAAAAGTAACCTGAAAAAGCCAAAAACTACACAATTTGACCCGCTAAAATCATTTTTTCAACCGGATTATTGCCAAAATCGTACGGAATGTATGAAAATGAGGGCATTGGCCTTGTTACTATAAGGTTAGCTTTTTTACCGACAGCAATAGTGCCCATTTTATCAGACATTTCCAACGCTGCAGCGCCATTAAGGGTTACCGCCTGTATGGCTTCATCGGGAGTCATTTTCATTTGGGTACACGCTAATGTAAGCAGGAAAGGCACATTTCCTGAGGGGCAGGAGCCTGGATTATAATCAGTAGCCAGGCAAACGGGCAGGCCGGCGTCTATCAGCTTGCGAGCCGGTTGATATTGAATGCCCAGGAAAAAGGCCGCTCCAGGTAGCAGGGTAGGTATGGTATTGCTGTTTTCGAGGGCTTCAATCTCTTCATCACCCATAGCTTCCAGGTGGTCTACACTGATGGCGTTGTGCTTAACCCCTATCTGTACACCCCCTGAGCGGTGCAATTGGTTAGCGTGTATCTTGGGCTTAAGGCCGTATTTGGCTGCTGCGTCTAAAAGCCTATCCGTTTCATCTACACTGAAGAAACCCTGTTCGCAGAAAACATCCATATAATCTGCCAGCCCCTCCCCTGCGATGACGGGCAGCATTTCGTTAATTATCAGCTTTAAATAACCTTCGTGATTCTCTTTATATTCAATAGGATATGCGTGTGCAGCCAGGAATGATGCTTTTACAGGTATCGGGCCTTCTTCTTTCAGCCTCCTGATAACCCTCAGTATTTTCAGTTCCGCTTCGAGGCTCAAACCATAACCACTTTTTATTTCGATGGCGCCTGTACCCTGGGCTATAACCCTGTGCAGGCGTGCGAGGCTTTCATCATACAGTTGGTGTTCATCAATATCAGCCATTTTTCGGGCTGAGTTGAGTATGCCACCGCCACGTCGGGCAATTTCCTCGTAAGTCAGGCCATTAATACGGTCTACAAATTCATCTTCGCGGCTGGAAGCGAAAACAAGGTGAGTGTGCGAATCAACCCAAGTAGGCAGTACCAGCCTGCCGCTGACATCAAGGATATCATTGGCAGCTACGGCATGAGCATGCTCCATATCGCCAAAATCCTTTATAATACCATCCTCTATAAGCAACCAGGCGTTTTCTATACAGTCCATTTTCTTCAGGCTATCGCCTTTGGCTACAGATTTCCTTTCTGTACCCAGTTCTACATTACAAAGCTGCCGGATATTGGTTAGTAAGAGATGCATAGAAGATTACTTTTTGAGTAGTCAAAAGTACTGCGAAAGGGTGAGTAGTTCAAAAACGGACTAACAATATGGTTATCTTTGGTACATGAAAAGAGCTAGCTTTTACCTCGCCCTATTGTTTCTGTCTATCCTTATGAGCTTTACTCCTGATTGGGTAAAATATACATCCTCAAAAGACTTTTTCAGTATAAGCTTCCCCGGGAAACCCGTTGAGAATGAACAAACAATACCGATGGGTAGCGAAAAGATGCTTGTAAAAAATATCTCTGCCAATATTGGTGAAAAGGGTTATGGAATAACTGTTATGCTATATCCTCAATCAGTGAAATTAAGCTCTGATTCAAAAGAGGACGCTGCAAAGGTCTTTCGTAGTTCGATTGACGGTGGTGTAAACAACCTGGGCGATGGAAAGCTGGTATCTGAAAAAGATATTGTGCTAGAGGGTTATCCGGGGCGTGAATTTA
>JACFNS010000376.1 GCA_019454705.1 Taibaiella sp.
TTTCAGATTTTTTACATTCAATAAGCAATTCCACTTCAATACCGTTTATTGTTTTTGAGGCGCATATATCTATTTCGCGTAAAATTCCTGTTTCAAAGTCCTCATAAACAGAACCGATAGTACATCCCCACTCATTATTTTTGAGGATATTGCCAATTGACATTTCTAGAGGAAATCCAGAGGTGGTTATTCCTTGGCGTATTTTCTCGATAAGCGATTTGGGAGTTGTGTCTGACATACTATAAAGTTGAAAAAAACTTGGCACAATTATCATTTTTCATTAAGAAACCTTATCCCGCAACAGGCGGGGCTCTCCACTTGTGCCTACCATCAACAAGTTTTTTCGACTTCACCCCCACAAAGCATGCCCACCCCTGCCTGTAGGCAGGGGCTATCGACTACCACACATCTTACCGCATAGTACCCGTTTCAATTGCCCCGGCTTTTAAGCCGGTGGCAACAGTCACCCCTAAAGGCTTTAGCCAAAACCACCTGCAATAGCACGAAAATAAATTTTGCTATATCATCATTTTATCGTATTTTTACCATAATAAAACATACCACCATGCACCCGCCACCAGGCATAATGCGTAGCACACCGCAGCTACATAACATAAAAAGATTACAACTAAACGCCCCGCAATACACGGGGCGTTTGTGTTATTTGTTAACTCTGCAGCAAAACATGTTTTGGTTAACAAAAGTTAACAAATCAGGTTGCATTAAGCACATTATCAATGAGTTGCGGAATACAAATTACAACCCGCAGTTACAGCAAAAAGCAGCAGAGTTAACAAAATCAGCCTGTAATAAACCAAACCATGTATGTCAGCAGCGATTCAGTGTCCGGCAGCGCAGTAGCACCGCAGCCTATCAGGGTACCAACCCGTTCCGTCGAAGCTTTAGGAACGGGGCTCTTTTTCTTTGGTTCGTTTCTTTTGGAGAAGCAAAAGAAATGAACGAAAAGCTAAATAGGGAACAAATAGCAATATGTATGAACAAAACTTTAATAGAAATCCTGAAAACAGAACCAACTGACACCCGGCAGAAACCACTAAATTTGCGTCAACACATGGCAACAAAGAGAGCAACTAAGGCAGAAAAAACAGTTACCCCGGCAGACGATGTAATATTCATAAAGGGTGCTAAAATGCACAACCTGAAGAACGTGGACGTGGCTATACCCCGCAACAAGCTGGTGGTGGTTACCGGCGTATCGGGCAGCGGCAAGAGCAGCCTTACTATGGATACCCTCTTTGCCGAAGGCCAGCGCCGCTATGCCGAGAGCCTCAGCGCCTACGCCCGCCAGTTCCTCATGCGCATGGACAAGCCCAATGTGGACTATATCCATGGCATCTGCCCCGCCATAGCCATAGAGCAGAAGGTAACTACCCGCACCCCCCGCAGCACCGTCGGCAGCATGACCGAGATATACGATTACCTGCGCCTGCTCTTCGCCCGTGCCGGGCGCACCTATTCGCCTGTCAGCGGTGCGGAGGTAAAAAAAGACACCGTGACCGATGTGGTGGACTTTATCAAAACTCTGCCCGAAGGCGTAAAGGTGCAGATTATCGTTCCGCTGGAAACACACTACGGCCGCAGTATAGAGGAAGAGCTGAACATACTGATGCAAAAGGGCTTCACCCGTATATATGCCAAAGACGCGGGCAAGCCCATACGTATAGAAGACTTAATAAGCGGCGAAGAACAATTGCCCGCGCAGCACAACTACCTGCTGATAGACCGTATCGTCACCAAAGAATTTGAAGAAGACGACATCCACCGCCTGGGCGATAGTATACAGACAGCCTTTTACGAAAGCGAGGGCGAGTGTATGCTGGAACTGGACGGTAGCGATATCAAGATATTCAACAACCGTTTTGAGGCCGACGGCATGAGCTTTGAAGAGCCCACGCCCAACCTGTTTTCCTTCAACAATCCCTACGGGGCCTGCCCGCATTGCGAGGGCTTCGGCCAGGTGCTGGGTATAGACGAAGACCTGGTGATACCCGACAAGAGCCTGAGCGTGTACGAGGGCGCGGTGGCCTGCTGGCGGGGCGAGAAGATGAGCGAATGGCAGAGCGCTTTTGTGCGTGCCGCTGCTAAATACGACTTCCCCATACACAAGGCGGTGGCCGAGTTGAACCGCAAAGAATACGACCTGCTGTGGGAAGGCAATGAGAAAGTAAGCGGCATCAGGGATTTCTTTACCATGGTAGAGCAGAACCTGTATAAGGTGCAATACCGTGTGATGCAGGCGCGCTATCGTGGCCGCACCACCTGTCCCACCTGCAAGGGCAGCAGGCTGAGGAAGGACGCTGAATACGTGAAAATAGCCAATACCACCATCATGGACCTGATGTTCCTGCCGGCCAGCGATTTGAACGATTGGTTCCAGAACCTGGACCTGAATGAGCATGACAAAAAAATAGCTAACAGGATATTAATAGAAATCAACCAAAGGCTGCGTACACTGCTGGATGTGGGCCTCGGCTACCTGACGCTGAACCGCCTGGCCAATACATTGAGTGGCGGCGAAAGCCAGCGCATTCAGCTCACCAAGTTCCTGGGCAGCAACCTGACAGACTCACTCTATATACTGGACGAGCCGAGCATTGGTTTACATTCAAGAGATACAGAGCGCCTGATACGTGTATTAAAGAACCTGCGCGACCTGGGCAATACAGTAGTAGTGGTAGAGCACGACGAACTGATGATGCGGGAGGCGGATTATATTATTGACATGGGTCCGCTGGCAAGTCACCTGGGTGGCGAGGTAGTGGCTGCCGGTCCTTACAAAGAGATAATAGCCAACGAACATAGCCTGACAGGCAAATACCTCAGCGGGCAAATGAAGATAGATGCTCCTGCTATAAGGAGAAGGCCGAAGGGACACATCAGGTTGGAGGGCTGCCGCCAACACAACCTGAAAAATGTGGATGTGGATTTTCCTTTGAATGTACTCTGCGTGGTGACTGGTGTAAGCGGTA
>JACFNS010000377.1 GCA_019454705.1 Taibaiella sp.
AGCCCATAGCTTGCTGGGCAAAGCCATCAGGAGTATGTTCGTTCAGTATTTCCCAGACCCGCAATCGTTTAAGAAAACTGCAAAAAAAGCAGAGGGTCCAAAAGCCAACAACCCCTACCAGCCCGTTATTGACTGGTTTGGGAAAGGTAATAATTTATTAATACCTGTAGATGCTGGCGAAGACCTGTACCGCAACAGCCTGTACAAGGTAGATGGATTGTATAGCGTGGTGAAACAATATTACCCCAAGGCCGATGAGGTACAAGCCGCGCTGCTGATGGAATTCCTGCTACATGGGTTGGCCGAATACTCACTCATCAGCAAGAAAGGCGTAGAAGCTGGCGGATATAATTTCAGTGATATATTGGGTGGAATGCTGAATATGAGCTTCGGTAACGAAGAAGACAGCGAGGAGTATTAATATAATATTGGTATAGTATTTGCGCAGGGAAAGAAAACCTATATAGAGGAAGATGAAAGATTTCAGTACGGAAGTAAGTTACAAAACATCGCGTAGCGGTGGCAAGGGCGGGCAAAACGTGAACAAGGTAGAAACCGCTGTAGAAGCCTGGTGGTGCGTGGATGATTCTAAATTATTCACACCAGAAGAGAAAATACTCATCATCAGCAAGCTGATGAACCGCATCAATAAAGACTGTTACCTTATTGTAAAGTCGAGCGAAACGCGCTCGCAATTGGAGAATAAGGAGATTGCCCTGAAGAAAATGATGCAACTGGTAGAGAAGGCGCTGATACGGCCCAAAAAGCGCAAGCCTACCAAAATACCTGCTGTAATAAAAGAACGGCGCCTGGAAACCAAGCGCCGCGAATCTCTTAAAAAACAAATGAGGCGGAAAGACTGGTAATCAGTCCACAACAGTCAACCGTTTAGTGCTTTGGTTTTTGCCATTAGTCAGCCGGTAGAAATACTGCCCCGGAGGCAAGTCGCCGCGCTCGATGGTCACCTGGTGTTTACCCCTGTCCATCTGCCTTTCGGGCAGTATACTTTTTACCAATCTGCCACTTACATCAAATAGCTGGATGGCAACTGTACCTCCATCGCTACTGAATGTAATGGTGGTGGTGCGCGAGAAAGGATTGGGATAGTTTTGGCCGAGTATTTCGTCCCTGCCGGATATCGTAGTTTCCTCCAGGTTGTTAGTTTTTTGGAATACCGGTAAAACTTTATAATGCTTCATCAGCACCTTATCCATAGTTGCTGTATCCACTTGGAACCAGTCGGCCAATACGGCTGAATATATTGTACGGTAGTCATTGAGCAATGGCAGGTTGTCGCCAACTGCTGCGTTTGCCGGCAAAGCCGGGTTTGCACCAATAATGCCTGGATTTACGTGTTTGCTGAAAACAAATACGGGTGCTGTAGTACCGTGGTCTGTACCACCGCTGGCATTGGATTTTATTCTCCTGCCAAATTCGGAGAAAGTCATGGCAGCAACCCTGTCATCATACTTGTGAATTTTGGCTTCGTCAAAAAATGCATCTACTGCTTCAGAAATATCCTGCAGCAGATTGGCATGATTGCCTATGGTAGTATCTGTGCTATCGGTCTGCTGCGAATGTGTATCAAATCCACCAATACTGACAACATATACAGGTGTCTTCAACCCGCCTGCTATCAACCTGGAAACTATTTTCAGTTGATCTGCCAGCCGGTTGCCTGTTGTGGGCCACTTGGTCGATACGTTCTGTGCAAGGCCTGCAGCATTTTGTATAACTTTTGTATAGACTTCTGTCTGTTGTTTAATATACCTGATAAATGTGAGCTCGTGACCTGCTGGTGTATTAGGCGCAGGATCCACAGTACTATTTATGATGTTGTAGAAGCTATTAAGGCTGGCTATAGCCATACCCAGATTAGCGTTTTCGCCCTGTAGTAGGTTGGATATGCCAGCCCCTATCTGTATAGCCAATGGATCAGGCATATTTGTATTAGGGTAGCCTGCCGGGTAACCGGGATACTCTTCATCCAAATGACGGCCCAGCCATCCGGTATTTATATATTGGTTTTCATCTGAACCTGACATCCATATGTCAGTAGCCCTGAAATGCGAAAAGTTTGGATCGGGGTAACCTACACCCTGGATGATATTTACCAATCCGTTGTCGTACATGTCTCTTACACCTGTCATTGCGGGATGCAATCCTGTCAGGTTGGTATTAGCCAATGCCAATACTTTATTCTGCGGTATCAGAATGTTGCTACGCGCATTTGATAATTGACTGTATTTGTCGAGCGGAATAAGTGTATTCAGTCCATCATTACCACCGTTCAGCTGAATCATTACCAATACCCTGCCATTAGCCGCAGTTTGTTTGGCCAGCAGCTCCAACAGCGGATTGCGCGCGTAAGTACTTACCGGTGTGCCGTTTATAAAATAAGCGAGCGTAGCCGCCTGCGATACTTTTAAAAAATCCCTGCGTTTCATTTATTGCAGTTTTTAATAATAATCAACATAAATTATGCTCAGCCAAATGCGTCAGCTCGGTCAGCAAACTGACCAGCCGGGTTCTTACAATATTCGTATTGGTGGTGTTTGGATTTGCGATATATGCAGCCCAGGCATTAGTCCAATAATAATCCTGTGTTTGTCCGCTAAGCAGTGTTACTATTTTGAAATTATCTTTCATAGTAGATGAAATACCTATGCCCAACAGGAGATCGCAGAAAAAGTCTATCAGCAGGTTGGGATCGCCCGGGCTGTAAAATTTCTTAGCCAGGTGCATGGGGTCTATTTTGATAGCAGTACCCGTTCCGGCCGAAAACCCTGAACCCAGCATCATATCCATAAACTGCATGCGTCGCGGCATGGTTGTAGAGTCTATCCATTTCTGATAATAATCCGGTTCCTGGTAGAAAGCCGGCCAACCTGCAACATTTGGTGGAAAATTAGGCTCGCAGCCTAACTGGCTCATGTAAGTGCGCAGGTAATTATAAATCTTGTATTCATTATCAGACCGCCAGCCACCCG
>JACFNS010000378.1 GCA_019454705.1 Taibaiella sp.
ACACTGGGTGCCGAAATAGGTGGTGCGTCTTCAGGCCGGTATACTGATATGAGTACGACCAGCTTCTATGGTTCGCACATCATCAACTGTGCTGGTAATGGTGGCATGCTATGTGTAAATACGGATGCCCATTACGACCGTGGCAGGCTGCTGCGCAGCTGGGGTAGGAGCTCTTCTTTGTTTGTTGAGTCAGAGAAAGTGGAGAACAGGTTCAATGTAGAACTGGAGGGTATTCCTTACGATGCTAAGTTCGTATTTGAAGAGCCGGGCTATAACATAGAAGGCTCTGAACTGGGTGCAGCATTTGGCCTGGTACAGTTGAGCAAATTAGGTAAAAACATTGACGCGCGTACCGCTAACTATACTGAGCTGCGTGCATTCTTTGCTCAATACGAAGAGTACTTTATACTGCCGAAGCAACTGCCTGATTCTCGTACAGGTTGGTTGGCAATGGCATTGACTATCCGCGACAGCGCGCCGTTTATCCGTCGCGATTTGCAGATATTCCTGGAGAAACGCAACATACAGACACGTACTGTATTTACGGGTAATATACTCCGTCAGCCGGGCTTCAAGCATCAGCCGCACAAAGCTGCTGCAGGTGGATATCCTGAGGCTGATAAAGTAATGCGTGGCGGTATGCTGCTGGCTTGCCATCATGGCCTGAATGCTGAGCAGATAGCCCACATCAAAGAAAGCGTAACGGAATTTATCAAGGGTTTATAATAGAATGTTTGAATTATTACTGAGCATATTCTGCGCCTACCGCAACGGCTTGTTGGCCAGGCAGAAGGGACAGAATACTGTTGTGTGGGGGTTAATTACCATCGTTGCATTTTTCATTACATACAGTATTGGAGGGGCGATATTGATAGCGATACTGTACGACGGCCCTTTACAGCCGGAAGCAATAACTGAGTTTATATTAGCACGCCCTGTTTTGAGCATTACCATAATGTTTTTCGGTCTGGGTGGTTACCTGCTTACCCGGTATATCCTTGAAAAAATGAACACTACAAAGAAAGAAGGAGAATAAAACTATTCTCCTTCTTTCTATTTACCAGCCCAACACTTTCTTCAGCTTGTCCAGTCCGCTTTTACTCACGGGTATTTTAGCGCCTGTATGCAGCAGGGCTATATGGCTGTCTTTTTCATAAGGCTCTATACGTGCCAGCATGGCTACCGGTATCATATACGAGCGGTGTACCCGTACAAACCTGGCCGGGTCAAAGCTGTTTTCGATTTTTCCCAATGTGCTTTTCTTCAGGTAGTGCCCGCCTTTGGTAAAGATTTTTATATAATCGTCGCTGGCCTCTATATATTGTATTTCATCGGCTGGTATAATGCGTATCACGCCATTTTCTTTCACCACTATGCGGTGTTGGTAACCTTCGTACACCTGCTCTTCAGCCAGGCTTTTCAGCCCTGTATTATTGCTACCTGCTTGTTGTATGAATTTTTGTATCGCCTTGTCAAAGCGGTCTTTGGTCACCGGTTTCAGCAGGTAGTCTACGGCGTTGGCTTCAAAGGCCTTCATCGCATATTCATCAAAGGCGGTACTGAATATTACAGATGGAGAATTTTCTACCAGTTCCAGCATTTCAAATCCGTTCAACCTGGGCATTTGCACGTCTAAGAATACCAGGTCCGGCTGGTGCTCTTGTATGGCTTTAAAACCTTCAAAGCCATCAGCGCACTCACACACTACCTCAAACTGCGCGTAGTTTTTCAGCAGGCTGCCCAACAATTGCCTCGCCAGCGATTCGTCATCTATCAATACTACTTTATACATCCTGGGGTATCTTTAATGTGGTGGTAAACTGCCCGTTCTGTTTATGTGTACTCAATAAGTCGCCGCGCGCGTACAGCAGTTGCAACCTGCGCTGCACACCTGCCAATCCAAAACCCGTACCATTGGGTGCGGAACTTTCCATTTCATTGTAAGGATTCGTAATCGTAATCGCCAGCATACCGTCATTCATGCCGATGTTTACAGCAATGCTCACAGCCCCTGTATTTCCATACAATCCGAATTTTATGGCATTTTCAATCAGTGGTTGCAGCAGGAAAGGCGGTATGAAAGCCTTAATACCCGTTGCATCACTTTTTATCACTTGCAGCCTGTTGCCAAATCGTATGGATTCTATGGCTAAATATTTATCCAGGTAATCCAGTTCGTCTTTCAGCGAAACCTTTTGCTGGGTTTCCCTTTGTACTGAGTTTCTCAGGAAGTCGGATAACAGTCCTATCATTTCCTGCGCCTTGGCGGGTTCTATCATGGTCAGCGCACTAATGGAGTTGAGCGAGTTGTACAGGAAATGGGGTTGTAATTGTTGCCTGAGTTTAAAAAGTTCCGCCTCTTTCAGCAATGCAGTGGCGTCGGCCTGTTGTTTAAATTTTTGCTCCTGTGTATTTATCCTTTTGCTCATGGATAGATAGGTAGATACCCAACTGCACAGCAACCAGTATATAATGTACCGCACAGGGCCTGAATGTTCTAGGAAAAAGAGATAATCTTTGTCTGTAGTCTCCGTCCACCACCTGATGAGGGCGGTACTGGCAAATACGGTGGAAAAACTGAAAAAGATGGCTATCAGCAGGCTGTACAAGGTAACACTGACATTGGTAGGGTAGTACTTGATAGCCAGCCCCAGCGCCCATAACGCCAGCGATAGGGTAAGTATGGAAATAATACTGTCGCAGGCGGCCAGGGTAATATCAATATGGTACACATAGTGCAGGAAAATGAAATGGCCGCCCGCAGCCAACAAGGCTGAAAGCGGCAATAACCATATCATATTTCTGGCTGATACCGGCAAATGCTTATGTTTGTTTTTATACTGCTTCCTGCGCCCACACAGGGTCTGCAATGGTGGTTACATCTATTACGGTCGATGTTAGCAATGCGCCATGCCCCAGGTCTACCTCACGTACATCTTTTATGGCTATCATTTCCCAGCATATCGTGCGCCCATGCCTGTCTAC
>JACFNS010000379.1 GCA_019454705.1 Taibaiella sp.
GAAACCCAGTACAGGGCCTAAACCGAAGATGAACAGGATAACAGCTGTAATCAGCGATGTGATGTGTCCATCGAGTACGGGTGCATAAGAACGCTTGTAACCATCAACGATTGCCATCTTGTGGTCTTTGCCTACAGCCAGTTCTTCCTTGATACGTTCAAATATCAATACGTGGGCATCCACCGCCATACCGATACCAAGCACCAGACCGGCGATACCGGGCATGGTCAGTGTAGCGTGCAGTGCAGACAGTACACCTACTGTAAACAGCAGGTTGAGTGTCAGTGATATATTAGCTACCCATCCGCTGGTGTTGTAGTATATCAGCATCAGCGCGAAGATGGCTATGAACGAAAGTATGATGGAGTTGAAACCTGCTTCGATAGATTCAGCACCCAGGGTAGGGCCTACTACCTGCTCCTGCACTATGCGGGCGGGTGCGGGCAGTTTACCCGATTTCAGGATGTTGGCGAGGTCGGTTGCTTCTTCTACAGTAAAGTTACCGCTGATAGATGTGTTACCGCCTGATATTTCACCTTCTACACGGGGAGCGGAATATACTTTATCATCCAGTACCACCGCTACGAAACGGCCTGTGTTTTCTTTGGTCATCCTGGCCCATACACGGCCGCCTGTTACGTCCATGCTCATTACCACTTCAGGTTTGCCTGTCAGCGGGTTGTAGTCCATACGTGCATCAGTTACGCGGTCGCCTTCCAGTTTTGACTCTTCAGCACCTGGCACGGTTTTCAAAGCATATAAATACAAAGGAGCGTTGGGGTTGCGTGCTTCTTGTTTGCCCTCAGCACCATAAACAAATTTTACGTTGTTGGGGAACTTGTTGCGCACCACGTCGAGTTTCAAGTAGGCGTTCAGTTTTGCAGTGTCCTTTTTGGCTACTATACCTACTACGGGGCCTTCGTTTACATTACCTTCCTGCGTTATGTTGGGGTACCATACTGCGAACAGCGGGTTCTTCTTCTGCGCTTCAGCTATTTTAGCGGCGCTGGTGTCTGAACCGGCAGCAGTCGTGTCTGTACTACCGAGCAGTGAAGCCAGGCTGGCTGTATCTGCGCCTGCTGCAGGAGTTTCAGTAGTTGCAGTAGCACTATCAGTTGCAGTTGAATCTGATACTGTTTCGCCTGACAGATATGCAGCCAAAGCGTCATTAGCAGGCTGCAGAGCGTCTATCAGTTCGTTGTTGCTGTACAGTTCGAAGAATTGTAATTTTGCGGTAGACTGCAGGTAGGTACGTACCCTCTCCGGGTTGCGCACACCGGCCAGCTCCACCGTGATGATACCTTTGTTTTCATCAAGGTTCACGTTAGGCTGCGCCACACCGAATTTATCTATACGTGTCAGCAGTACGTTGTAAGTTCGTTTGATGGCGTCTTTGGCTTCTTTGTTGATTTTCTCCAACACCTCTGCATTGGTAGAGTTCAGCGTGATGTCCTTTTCAGAAGCCTTCATGAAATGCTGCGCCAGCTTGCGGCCGGGGTTGGCTTTTTCAAATTCCTGCCCGAAAAGTGTCACGAAGTTGGCCTGGCTGTTGGCTTTAGCCTTGTTCGCATCAGCAATCGCCTTGTTCAGTATGGGGTCTGTAGGCCTGTTGGACATAGAGCGCACCAGCTCGTCCAGGCTAACTTCCAATGTTACGTTCATACCGCCCTGGAGGTCGAGGCCCAAGTTCAGTTCCTGCTCTTTTACGTCAGAGTAAGTGTATTTTTTCAGCAGGGGAACATTCATCACCGTTTCGCCCTGCAGGCTGTCGGTTATCTGCTCAAAATACTTGTTTGTAAGGTCTTCCAACTGTTTGCCTTTGGCATCCGGTTGTTCCAACCTGGCCTTCTTTTCAGCCTTGGCCATTGCCTTTTTCTCGACGTTACGCGCTACCATAGTGAATGATAACTGGTAGAGCGAGATGAGGATAAGTGCTGCGGTAAAGAATTTTACCAACCCTTTTAATTGCATAGGTTCGCTAAATTGTAAATTTTTATTATATGTTTATAAAAACAGAGTGGGCAAAGATAGGATTTAATATAAAAAAACGAAGAATTAGTGCATGATGTAGAAAAAATGTATAAAGCATTGAATGAGCGGTTAATAATCCTGAAAAATCTTTAGTATTTTATTAACGAAAACATTATTTTTACCCTTACTGAACAATATTATAAATAAGTTATAGGCATGATAAGTAAAATTACGCTCCTCTTCTTGCTGTGTATTGGTGTTCTGAATGCGGTACAAGCCCAACAAAGTTGTGGATTTGACCAGGTGCACCAACAGCTGTTAACCCAAAATACTGCATATGCGCAATCTGTGAATGCATTTAATACGCAGGTGGCACAGTGGATGAGCAATAACCCTAATGTTAATTCTTTGCTGACAACAAACTCTGCCGGAGATACGATATGGGAGATTCCGATAGTAGTGCATGTAATGCATACCGGCGGTGCGGTAGGTACAAAGTATAATATATCAGATGGTTTAATTGATTCAACTATTGATTACCTGAACAAAACATTCGAAGCCAGCTGGCCTTCTTACCCTGCTCCCGGTAGCGGTGGCACTAAATTCCCTTTCAGGTTTACATTGGCCAAAAGGGCGCCTAACTGTACGGCTACCAATGGTATTGTGCGTGTAAACGCCTCTGCCACATATAGCAACTACACCACCGATGGTGTTAATCGCAACCTGACAGGTGGTGTGAGCGATCCTAATATCAAAGCGTTAAGTGTATGGCCAAACGACAGGTATTATAATATATGGGTGGTGAACAGGATTGATACCGTAGATGGGTATCCCGGTACTATAGGTTCATTTGTTGCCGGATATGCTTATTTCCCGGGTGCGCCTGCTAATATTGACGGAACTATCATGCTGGCTTCGCAAATGGCACCGGGCAGAACTACTCTTCCTCACGAAATAGGGCACGCTTTCAACCTGTATCATACTTTTGAAGGTTATACAGTAGTGAGTGGCAA
>JACFNS010000380.1 GCA_019454705.1 Taibaiella sp.
AATGAGCTTTATCATGGTGTTTTGCTACCGGGCATGATATTGTCTCATTGGAAAATATAAATTCAGTATTATACATTTGCCTGATGTAATTGTGGGATGTTATGACGAGCATAAAGAAAACATGGTCGCAGAAAATGCGCCCGGATATGAAACATGAGGTGAAAACGAATGGCAAAGCTTTTGCTGACATACCTGCGGGCAGCAGTTTCCTGATAGCGACACCAGCGATTGTTAATGCGTACGTACGTAACATTCCCGAAGGAAAACATGTCTCTATCAAACAAATGCGGGAAGACCTGGCAGCAGAGTACCATGCAGAATATACGTGCCCTGTCACTTCCGGTATTTTTTTGCGTATAGTTGCAGAAAACGCCTGGGAAGAGCTGATGAAGGGTAAGAGCATATCCAAAATCACGCCTTTCTGGCGTATGATAGACCTCAAGTCCCCGTCCGCCAAAAAGCTGGCTTGCGGTACAGATTTTATCCGCGAAATGCGGGAAAAGGAAGGGTTGAGCGTATAGAAACGTGATTTTTAAGTAGTTCCAAACTTTTATAACGTTTTAACATACTGTATCTTCGCTCCGTTCGTTATATTTACCGATAACATTTTGATGCGGTTGAAACACATATTAGTAATTGTCCTTGCGTTGTTAGCTACAAACCCTGTGGCAGCGCAGCGCAAAGTGCTGAATATGCCCGAGCATGACTCCAAAGCATATTATTTCGGTATTACGTTCGGGTACAACTCGTCGTCTTACCGCATCAAATATTCGCAGAGCTTTATAGACCAGGATAGCTTCAAAACCATACAGCCATCTTCAGGGCCCGGTTTTAACCTCGGCCTGATGGGCAACCTCAGGTTGAGCAATTTTGTAGATCTTCGTTTTGTACCTTCCCTTGCTTTTGCTGAAAAGAGGGTAGGGCTGAACGTAAGGGATGCAGCCGGTAATGATAGCATATCCAACCGGACTGTTGAATCTATATATATGCACATGCCCCTGCAACTGAAGTTCAAAAGTGACAGGATTAAAAACTTCCGTTTCTACGCTATCACAGGTGTCAAGTTCGACTACGATATGGCAGCCAACGCACGTTCGCGCCGCAGGGACGAGTTTATTAAAGTATCAGCGGCAGATTTTGGTTACGAGCTGGGTGTAGGCTTCGAGTTTTATAATCCCAACTTTATATTTTCTCCTGAAATCAAGCTCAGCCAGGGGCTGGGCAACCAGTTGTTCAAAGACCCGAATATCCCGCTCAGCAATGCCATAGATGTACTCAGTACACGTATGATTGTCATATCTATCCACCTGGAGGGTTAACATCATTTCTTCCCGATAATATAAATTCATTTTCCCGAAACGATAAGCGACAAAACTGTGACAAACATAGTTTTGCCTTATGGAAAAGAAATTTGTAGCGGTAAACTATATCAACTGTACGCCTGAATACAGGCCCCGTTTTGAAGAATTATTTGGCAGTCGTGCTCATGCTATCGATGCTATGCCCGGCTTTATTGAGATGCATGTGCTGCGCCCCGGCAAAGAGGGAGATAATTACCTGATAGTAAGTTATTGGGAAACAGAAGCTGCATTTAAAGACTGGACGAAATCGGAAGCGTTTACAGAAGGGCATAAAAGGGGCTTTGCCGATTTGGCAAAAGCAAAACAAGAAGGTAAGCCTGCACCCATGAGCAGTGATTTCAAAACCTACGAAATCATTGCCAACTAATGGAAGCGGTACAAAAACAAAACAAGGTGATAAGGTGGCTCAGGAAGCTTGGCTTCTGGGGTTTCCTTTTCTTCCTGGCCAAGGGCTTAGCGTGGTTACTGATAGGCTATTTTGTGGTCAAATAATATACCGTCTGCCACTCAGTTGGCTTCCAATATATCCATTACATCATAGATGCAGAAGATGCCCTCATGGTACAGGGCTTCCTGGACTTGCGTGCTGCTGTGCCCGGCCAATTGAATATTACCGGGTTCTTCATGCAACATTGGCTGTACAGCTTTTTTGTCTTTAGCTATTATTTGCTGTGCCAGCGCGGCAATCCTGAAAGGGGCTGTGTGTTCTTTGCCAACGGGGTTGTTACAGCCGTGGCCGAAGTAATAGGAGGGATAGCAGGCATTAAGCGCGTGTATGCTTTGATGTACGAGTGTATTGCAGATACTGTGAACAGGCCTGTTTATCTTCAACCTGTTCAGGTGTATGGCCCGTGGCTCCAGTTTATCATCATAAGCATCGGCGGCACTGGAAAAACGTAGCGGCCAGTATGTGTCTACGGTCAGTTGAATATCCGCGTTGCATATCAGGTCGGTTACCTGCCTTGGTGTAATAGTTGCCATGTCAAATTTTTTAAGGTTATAAATCGCATCCAGGAAGGGTATATGGGTAAATAATTTGTTTGCATGTATTACCGCTGCGCCTATCATATCGTTACTACCGTTGTAGCTAATCTGT
Organism: Taibaiella sp.; assembly: GCA_019454705.1. Classification (GTDB taxonomy): domain Bacteria; phylum Bacteroidota; class Bacteroidia; order Chitinophagales; family Chitinophagaceae; genus UBA5543. The sequence continues at coordinate 2,458 of JACFNS010000380.1, forward strand.
ATCATAACACTCCTTGTTCAGTTTGTCTCACAGTGACGGGTTTACAGGTAAGTGAGGATAATTCTTATAATTAGCGGTGGTAGGTACCACACACTGTTGACCGCCATACAAAAGTGCAGAAAGCACAAGGGCCCGGCAACGGGAATATGTGCAAAGCATGGGGGGTATTTTTCACGGGGCATATTTGATTAGTGAATGGGAAATATATTACTTTGTGCCAGTTACATAAAGAGAGAACATTATGCCTGTAAAAATTCAGATTGGAGACAACTCGGACGACCCGAGGGTAATTGACTTGCAGGAGTATTACGATGGGAGGGATAACTTTCACCTGCATTACTACTATACTTCAGCAGAAGCAGCCTTTGGAGGCCAGGTAGTAGATATTCCATGGTCCGGCCTGCAGCAGGCAGTAGAGCAATACATAACTGCCACCTCTACACAGCCGGATGATGTTGCGTTAAGATTTGTACATTGTTTTGAACCTGCCCCCGCGGGCCACCTGTTCTTACGGATGCAAATT
>JACFNS010000381.1 GCA_019454705.1 Taibaiella sp.
GCTAACTAATGTAAAGAAAGGCATGCCCGCCTACGATGAAGAATTGTTTGGCCCTGTGGCGGCTATTATAGAAGCCAGGGACGAAGCCCATGCCATACAACTTGCCAACGACAGCATTTACGGACTGGGCGGGGGTATATTCTCAAAGAACATAAAGAAGGCCGAAAAGATAGCCGCCACTCAACTGCAGGCGGGCAATTGCTTCGTGAACGCCTTTGTACATTCTGACCCCAGGCTGCCTTTTGGTGGCATTAAGCAGAGTGGTTATGGCAGGGAATTAAGTATATTTGGTATACGCGAGTTTACGAATGTAAAGACGGTGTTTGTAGCGTAGGGACACGCTGTGCGAGAATGCCCCGACCCTAAAGGGAGATGTATTAAATTAGTCTCCCCCGGAATTTATCCCGCCATCGGCGGGAGGGAGATAGGGGAAGTAATATTATGCATATCAGAATGTTTTCAGGGTTTATTACATCCATTTGTATCTTATTATTTTCTGCTACATCTTTGGCGCAGACAAATCAACATACCATGCACACATACCTGGCTTTAGGCGATTCTTATACCATTGGCGAACAGGTGCCTGCTGAAGATAATTTCCCGCACCAGTTGGTAGCTATGCTGAATAAGGACGGCATACCCACTGCAGAGCCTGAAATAATAGCCGTGACAGGCTGGACTACTGACGAACTGGCTGCCACTATTGAAGAAAAAAATATAACGGGCACTTATTCATTCGTGACCCTGCTGATAGGGGTGAATAACCAATACCGTGGCCGCACAGTGGAGAATTACCGCGAAGAATACACGGCATTGTTACAACAGGCTATAGGCTTTGCTGGTGGCAAGCCCGAGCGGGTATTTGTATTGTCTATTCCTGACTGGGGGGTGACTCCTTTTGCTGAGGGCAGGGACAGGCGGAAAATTGCCCAGGAGATAGACGCCTACAATAAAGCCAAAGAGGAAATTACTAAAGCCCACAACTGCCACTGGCTGGAAATAACTGAAAGCACCCGTGAGCATGGCACGGACGAAACTTATCTGGTTGATGATAAACTGCACTATTCAGGTAAGGAGTATAAGGTATGGGCGGAACGATTGCTGGGGATGGTGAAAGGGGAGTTGTAATGGAACTGCTAAGGACTATATTGATATGGGTTTTGACAGGAGGGTTCTTGTTTTCTATCTCCTATCTGATAGACAACTATCTAAGACTGAAGCACGAGCCAGCCCGAAATAACACTAAGAAATCAATTATCGTAGGTGTTGTTTCGACTCTCGCTACTCTTTTAGTCTTATTCTTATTGAGAATGACGGTTCTATCGACATTTCCCGTTGAAGATGATGATAAAGGCTTGCCATCATATGTCCCCAGGAATACAATAGCTATAGCAGCTTACTTTATTACTCCAATTGTTATAGCGATAGTATCTTATCTGTTGATATTTTTAGGTGTAAGGAGGCTTTTACAAATCCTCAAAAATCAGTAATGTTTTTGACATGACACAAGCCAATAATAGAAAGGTATATGGCATACTCACTTTAGTGTGGATGCTTGTATTTGTGCTTTTGTTGAGTGCAATTATTGGTGGGTTTGGTCCGATGAATAATGGATCATCGTTAATTTACATCATAATCGGAGGTTTAATCGCAATTGCAAGTATGGCGACTATTATCCGTACCAATGATGACACCATTGTTATTTCCTCCGCTATACCGTTTATTGCAAAAAAGGTAGTTGTCTCTATAAATAATATTGAAAAATTAGAGATTGAACCTGATATTTACTTCGGTAATACTGCTTATAGATTTTATTTGAAAAACAATCAGCGCGTTGAAACTTATGGGAAGCTATTAAAAGTTGAACGTAAAAGACTGATAGCTGACATTGAGGCTCGTGGGGTAAACGTTGTACTTAACACATTCCCCTAAATTAGAAATTCTAATAAACAGTGGATATCTATTATTGAATAGCTTCTATCCCAACCCCTCAAACAACCTGTCAATCTTCTCGCGCTTCAATATCTTTTGCCATGTTTTGCCCGATGCGACTAAGCGGTCGCCAACGTGGGCGGTGTAGTCCACTACCATTTCGTTTTTATTTACTTCGGCCAGCATGGCGGTAAAGACAACCTCCTGCCCCATAAGGGCGGGGGAGTGGTGGGTGACGGTAATACCTGTGCCAATGCCCTCTTCGTCCGCATCTTTCATTTCTAATACAAAAAGCCTGCCCGCCCATTCGGCATCGCGTGCCAGTGCAAAGGTGGAATATACATTGTGCACCTCGCCGCTTTCAAACTCCGCTTTGTCGGCCTCAGCTACCGTGTGGCGGTATTCTTTGGTGTCACCTGTGTTGAAGGGGTTGATCATGGTATAAATATAAGTTTTAACCGCAGAGACGCAAAGACGCAGAGGTTTTGGCGCTGAGTTCGTAAGAGAAGGACACAAAATAATATAAAACTTCCCCATAATTATATAAGCAGTTTTTTTATTCCGTTAACAGTTGATAACCTATATTTGTGGCAGATTTTGAAACGCTTATTCGTCATACCGTTACTCTTTGTCTATCTCACCGCCGTATCCGGTGTGATGATACAACTGCACTATTGCGGCCAGGAACTGGAGTCGTGGACGCTGTATAGCGACAGCGAGGGCTGTGCTGACGATGCATGCGACGATGAGCAGGAAACCAAAACTGAAGACGGCTGTTGTAAAGACGAAGTGGTGGTGGCCAAGGTGATGGACGACCAGAACACCGCACCGCAACAATTCCTGAAGTTTATAGATATACAGGCGGACCTGCCCCAATACCATACTGAGTGCATTGAATGTATAGACCTGTACAAAGCAGGTACATTACAATACAGTCCTAACGCACCGCCGGGCTTATGGCAAAACATTCCTTTATATAAACTCAATTCCAGCCTTACTTATTACGGTTAATGTTTAGTGATTTTCCCGACAATCATTAATACA
>JACFNS010000382.1 GCA_019454705.1 Taibaiella sp.
ATAGTATGTTGGCTGACACAGCCTGATACTATAACAAATATACGTTAAAATGATTACATTGTGAAATTTAATTTATCTTGTATTGGAGTGGAGAACAAGTCAAAAAGACTTACCGATTTTTCTTGTCACAAGTGGAAAACCCCGCATGTTGCGGGGCAGGCTACTTGCGCAAAATGGGACGCAAATCAGGAGATTTACCTCCACGACGACGTAGTCAGAAACTACGCCGAACGGGGAGGAAGGCCCAGCAGCTAGATTATGGCGTTACAAACGCCATTCCGTTTGGTCCTCGTTTGTAAACGAGGACCAGTGAGGGGTCTTTTATCACAAGTGGAAAATACTTACACCAGATGGGGACACGCAAATAAGGAGATTTGCCTCCGAGGCGACGTAGTCAGAGACTACGTCGAACAGGACTTCCCAATTTTTAAAGCTTGGCCAATCAAAAAGAATTACTGCTCATTGTGCTACGGGTAAAATTTATCGGTATTCTGTTGGCGTTGCAAACGCCATTCCTGTAAGTCCTCGTTTATAAACGAGGACCATGGGGATGTCAATTTATATTTATATTGCGTTCGTATGAAAACTACCTCTATTGCTATCTTTTTTTGTGTGCTGTTTGCCGCACCTGCCTTTTCACAATACGTGCCAGATAGTTCCTGGTTGGTGTTAAGAGAAGAGATGCGACCGCCTGAAGGGCTAACACCATTGGGGAGCATCAAAATAGGGGACCGTTGGCGGTCAGACTGCAATTACGAAAAAAGTATTGCTATAGCAAAAGAAGAAGCAGCACAGTTAGGCGGGAATATCATCAAGATAACAAAGATGCAGCATCCCGATATTTGGAGCACCTGCTACCGGTTATCAGCCGATATTTACTATGCTGAAGACTTGTCGGTTTACCGGAGGCTTATACAGGTGGAGGCGGATTCCATACTCAAAGCCATGTTGCCTGATACAGTATCATATGCATTATTGTGTATGTACAGGGAGTATACCACCAACCTTCCCGCGACAAAGGTTCATATCTTTATCGACGGTAAGCGCATATATTCTGCACTTAATGGCTTGAGGCATACCGTACGGCTCTCCAAGCCGGGTAAAGTGAAGATATGGACGGACATTCGCAGGAAGCTTGATTTTAATATTGAAGCAGGTAAAATATACTTTGTCAGGTGTCATGTTGATCATAATTTTTTAGCAGAAATACCCCGTATAGAATTCGCTGACCCTTATACGGCAGTTTGGGAGTTTCTTGAGCAGGAAGACCATACAGAGTTTTTCAAAAAAGAGAAAAAGGATTTTTCTGTGGATGATATATACAGGTGATATATAAAGTGCGGCATTGACCTATTGAGGGTATTAAGTTTAAAACCGGTATAGTAGTGTTGGCGTTACAAACGCCATTCCGTTTGGTCCTGGTTTGTAAACGAGGACCAGTGTGGACTATTCCTCAAACCTTTTTAAATCTTCGACAGTAAAATCCCATTCAGGCGTATGGATTACAGAGTTTATTTCAGCGGTGCTGTACCAGGGGCTGATAGCCGCATTGTCCGGGTTAACAAGAATATGTATTTCCTGCGCGGGCATGTAGCTTTGCGCCAGCAGGAGCATTTTTTCGCCTTTTGCGTTTTGGGCTATATCCATTACCATAACAGCATGGCCGGGCGAACCGCCCTGTATCAGTACATCTCCGGGCTGCATGTCTGCAAAGGATATTTTCCCCATTTGCCTGGACAGGGATAGTGTACCTGCGTACATAAATACCATGTCCAGGTATTGCCGAAAGGAATTGTAAGTGTTGTTTGCAGCAGTTGACGGCTGCCATGATACATCATTTTCTCTGACAGCTATATTATTGCCTGAACTCCATTTGGCAAAAGAAGCGGGGAAGCCATTTGTGAAGTTGAAGCTGATTTTATCGAAATCTCCTGCTTGATACAAATATTCAGCCCGCAACCTCATTACCGCATCTGCGCATTGCTGCAGGTCTTTGTCCCCGACGTCTATTTTAAGAACGGCTGCATGAACGTTTTGGTTAGCTTTTTCTTCACCGTTGTATAAATGCACTTTGTAGCCATGCCTGTGCAAGGGCAGGGTGCGCAAATAATTGCCGAAATTGTCAACCTCAGTTCTGTTGTATCCGGGTGGGGGTGAGAACCGTTCAACGATTGTAGTGCCAGCGGGGTGGATAACCCTGCCTCTTTCTGTTGTATTGGTTTCCTGCGAGGAGGAGGGATTGCCTGTGCATGAAAGCAAAAACAATAAACCAACAAGGTACTTACGGGTAATCATGAGGGGATTTCTGAATAAGACGCATAGAGGCAGGCTTTCCATAATTCAGTCGCTGAAACATAGGGGCAATCTTATCCTGTGTACTTTTGTAGTGATGGACGATGGAAATAAACAACCGGAATTTTGGGAGCAAGCCTTTAGTGAAAAAAAAGAGATGTGGGGCCATAAACCGGCGGAATCCGCCATACTCACCCGCGATTTTTTTGTTGAAAGGGCAGTCAGTAATGTTTTAATACCCGGAATTGGTTACGGCCGAAACGCCTCTGTTTTTGTAGAAGCCGGAATGAAGGTAACAGGTATCGAAATATCTGCAACTGCTATTAGCATGGCGGGCAAGCACTATGGCGACAACATGACGATATACGAGGGGTCGGTAACCGATATGCCTTTTGATACCAGCCAATATGATGGGGTTTTTTGTTATGCTTTAATCCACCTTTTGGGCGAAACTGAAAGAAATAAGCTTATCCGTGATTGTTATAACCAGTTGGCAGATGGCGGCTACATGGTTTTTACAGCCGTTACTAAAGAAGCCCCGATTTATGGGCAGGGTAAATTTATCAGCAAGGACCGTTACGAGATATTCGATGGGGTCAATATGTATTTCTACGACCGGGAATCGATACATTCAGAATTATCTGAGGTGGGGCTGTTTGAAATAACAGAGGTTGCGGAGAACT
>JACFNS010000383.1 GCA_019454705.1 Taibaiella sp.
GGCTGATCGCACAGGAGGTAAAAGAGATATTGCCTGAAATCGTCCGTGTAGGTGACGATCCTGAAAAAACAATGGGAATAATATATACAGAATTAATTCCTGTACTGATTCAGGGCATGAAAGAACAACAAGCTATGATTACAGAACTTCAAACAAAGCTTGAACTTTACAAAAATGAAAAGACAGCAACAGTTAAAGACAGTGAAACCAATAAAATATTAGATGGTGTCGTACTATACCAAAATTCACCTAACCCCTTCGATAGAAGTACGGAAATCAGGTATTACATCCCAGAACGTATAGAGACAGCCAATATCATAATATTTGATCTGAATGGCAAGCAGCTTAAAAACTTCACGATAGACACAAGAGGTGATGGCGGTATTACTCTTGAATCAGGTGCCTGGATTCCGGGCATGTACTTGTATAGTTTAACAGTAGATGGTGTTATTGCTGATACAAAACGTATGATTCTATCAGGCAATTAATTTACGGCTATGCAAATTGGATCAGGAACAGGGGCCTAAAACAAGGGTCCTTGTTCCTTGCAATATGATTTGTTAATCTTAACTAAACCTATCCAGAAAATCTTTCTTTTTTCTTTTGGAAAGTATTATTTCAGAGCCATCTGTCATAATTATAGTGCCGCCATCCTCCTTGTTATAATAATGCACATGTTCCATGTTGATAATATACGCATGGTGCACCCTCATAAATTGTTCGGGACTCAGCATATCTTCATATTCCTTCAGGTTGCTACTGCTTACAATGGGTGCGGCGTTTAACAAGCGAATCCTGGTATATCTGCCTTCCGCTTCCATGCTTACTATATCCGCAGGGGCTATAAATGTTTGGCCTTTATAGGACGGTACAGCTATTTTATGGTAGTGATTTTTCTTTGTATCCAGTATCTCAATCAGTTGCCGGATATTAGTTTCTGTGTTCTTCTCACTAATGCGTTTCCTGGCCTTTTCTATCGCTGATTGTAGCTCTTCTATACTTATGGGTTTTAAAAGATAATCTAACGCACCTGCCTTTATAGCCTGTAATGCATGCTCACTATGCGCTGTTACAAAAATTATCTCGAAAAAATGTTGATGGAAATGATCCAGCAAATCGAATCCTGTACCGCCGGGCATTTCTATATCAAGTATCAGCAGGTCGGGGCGGACAGCAACCAGTGCGGGCAGGCCTTCAGTTATACTGCCGGCCTCCAGCACGATAGTAACATCCGGGCAAAATCGTTGCAATAGCTGAATGAGATTGGTTCGGCTTTTCACCTCGTCATCAATCACGGCGACGCGTATCATAGTCTAACATTTTTAGTTATTGACAGCGGCTCACAGGTATAAATATCTCAACTCTTGTGCCTACCTCGGGGTGGCTCTTATCTTCAATTCTGAAGGTAATCGTTTTACCGGATATAAAGTTATACGTTTTTATCCTCTCGGCAACTATTTCCATACCCCTGGAAATGTGTTCACTTTTACTTTGTTTTTTTATACGTGCCGCCTGCTCTCTCCCAATCCCGTTATCATCTATAATGCAGTGTATGTATGATGAGTCCTCGTTGTACAACCCTATTTCTAACAATAACATACCGTTGGTATCCTTGTTGGCAAGGCCGTGTTTTATAGCATTTTCAACAAAAGGCTGCAACAACATGGGAGGAATGCAAATAGCCTCCAGGTCAAGCTCTGGAGCAATTACTAATTTGTAGTCTATCCTGTTTTCATACCTCAGCTTTTCCAGCGACAGGTAGAGTTCCAATAACTCAGTTTCCATTTTCAGGGAAATAAACCTGTTTTTCGATGACTCCAGGAAAAGGCGCATTAACCTGGCAAAATTTGTGAGATATGTATAAGCTGTTATTTCGTCATGATTCAAAACGAAATGCTGTATCGAACTTATGGTATTAAAAATAAAATGCGGGTTCATCTGCATTTGCAGGGCATTCAATTCCAGTTCTGCCATACGCTTTTCTACGCTGTGTCGCTCTCGTTCTTCATGTATTCGTTTCCTCACCCTCCAATACACGATAAGTGATGCTAACAGTATGAGCAAAGCCACAGCCAACAGGTGAAACAAGGGGCGTTGCCATATAGCCGGCCTGATGTTGATGAGCAGCGGGCTGACTTCCGCTCCCCAATATATGCCATCGGCACTGCCCTGCACTACAAACCTGTATTCGCCCGGCGGTATGTTTGTGTAAACCGCCTGGGGATTTTTATTGTCAGTATAATTCCACTCCGGGTCAAAATTTTTTAATTGATACCTGTACCTGTGCTTGCCCGGCTTGCTGTACTCAGGTATAGACAGTCCTATATTGATGAAATTTTGCTTGTGCGTAAGTCCCAATGGCTTGCTCGTGTATTGCGAATATTGCACCTTTCTGCCGGCTGCGGTAACAGAAGTGATATGCACTGGTGGGGGCACAATACGGTTACCATCCATTTGCGCCGGGTCGAAACTAATCATACCCATTTTACTGCCAAAAAACAACAACCCCTTATTACTTTTCTCAACTGCTTTGAAATTGAAGTCGCTGCTTACGAGCCCGTCAGTTTCGTCATAGCGTATAAACTCATTGGATTCGCGCAGGTACTGATAAAGCCCGTTTACCGTGCCCACCCAGATATTTCCTTTATCATCAGGCACAAGAGATGAGATAACATTTTCGGGAGTATTCCTGTATGATATACACTGTCGTGAATTATTGCGCAAACGGAAAAGACCATGCCCTGTAGTGCCGATCCATAAATCACCGGATTTGTCATTGACAATGTTCCATACAGCAACGCTCCCATTCCCACCAAGGGAATGCTTATGAATCTGCAACTGTGAGATGTCATATGGATAACTTACCCTGCACAGCCCGTTTTCTGTGCCTATCCATACATCACCTTTTATATCCTGGTATATGGCCCATACAGCATTGTGAGCCAGTCCGCTACCATCGTGCCGGGTATA
>JACFNS010000384.1 GCA_019454705.1 Taibaiella sp.
ATTAAACGGATTGTATTCAACAGTATTGACTTTTCATTTATAGAAGAGGAAGCTGTAAAAGAAAGGTTACGTAAAGATTTAAAGAAACGTTTCAGGAAGTTTGAGCAAGAGATTGCGGATTTAGCTAAACACTAAACCAACCGAAAGTACCATTACACAAGTATTGTGCATTAAATCCTTCAGCCCTTAGCATTTCAGCAGCGTTGGCAGAACGTCCGCCGCCTTTGCCACACACAGCAATCACTGTTTGAGACGGGCTAAAGCTTTGCATTGCTACCGGCAATTCATCCAGTGGTATATTTACAGCACCAGGCAGATATAGCTCCGCATATTCTTCGGGGCTTCTTACATCAATTATCAATAGGTTAGCTGCATCAGCAGCCAGCAACTCTCGCAAGGTTTCGCTTGCAATGCAATCCTGTTGTAACATTTGTGTGTTTTTTATTTGTCAACCAATCCCATATTTTCAATGAGCCATTGTTCCGGCACTTCATCCTGATATTTATAATAGCAGCAGAAGCAAATGTGAGTACACCAATAAATATGATGGCGGCATTAATGCTCAGCATATCAGCGATGATGCCGGTGAGTACGGCACCGATAGCGTAGCCCAGGTCTCTCCATAGCCTGAATATACCAATACTCTTCGCCCTGTCCTGCGGGTGAGTATTTTCTGCCACTGTTGCCAGGAAGGTGGGATATACCATAGCCGTACCCCAACCCAATGTGGCGGAAATAATTACAAATTGTGTCATACTATTTGCCGCCGCCAGCATAATTAGTGCAATAGCCTGCAGTAGCATTCCCGTGTACAGCATGTCTTTCTTACAAAATCTGTCCGCCATTTTTCCGGTAAACAATTGGCCTATGCCCCACACTGCCGGATAAACGGCAGCGATGATGCCTATCTGCTGAATGGAAAAACCTTTGGATGCGAGCAATACAGGCAATATGCCCCATGTCATACCATCATTCAGGTTGTTGATGAGGCCGGCCTGTGTTACACTGCCCAGGTTCCTGTCTTTCCAGGTGGTATCCCTGAATATGTTTTTGAGCCGTGGTATATTGTTGGTCGCAGTTTCTTTTGCTACATGGTGCTTAGTATCCTTTACCAAAAATATACTGGCGACCAGGCCAAGTAACAGCAATGCTATACCTATGTAGAAAGGATAGGGCCTTACCCCCCACTCACTCGCTATCCACCCGGTAAGAAATGCAACTACGGCAACAGCTATATAACCGGCAAATTCGTTGAGACCCATAGCAAAACCACGTTGTTTTTCACCTACCAGGTCTATTTTCATCACTACCGTGCTGGACCATGCCAGCCCTTGGTTGACACCCAACAATATATTGGCAGCAATTACCCAATTCCAGTCGGGGGCGTACATGAGCATAAAGGGGACGGGGATGCCTGCCATCCATCCGGCTACTAAGAGGTTTTTCCTCCCGAACCTGTTGGCCAGGGCACCTGTGTAATAGTTGGTAACTGCCTTAACGATACCAAACACTACAATAAAAGAAAGCAACGCAGTTTTTGCAGCGATGGCAAACTCCTGCTCCGCCATCTGCGGCAGTATCGACCGCTCGAGCCCTACCATGCCGCCCACAAAAGCGTTGACCAGTACCAGCAGCAAAAACTGGTACCGATTTTCTTTCAACCCTAATTGTATGTCCTTATGCATAGCCTTTATTATTCAGCTTTCATCTTAAGTAATACTGTATTCTGCCGTTCCAGGTTGTCCACTAACACCTCCCGCATCAGCTGACATGCCTGGTAGACCTTATCCGAGCTCAGGGAATAATAATTGCACCTGCTATCCTTCCTTACATTCAGTACCCCTGCGCTTACCATTTGGGACAGGTTTTGAGAAAGGGCAGATTTTAGCCCGCCCGTCTGCTCCAGTATATCGGAGAAACAGAGTTCGCCACCGCTGAGTATTTCTACCACTTGTACCCGCACCGGGTTGGCCAAGGCTTTGCAGACCTCAGCATGTAGTTTATATATATATTTACTATCCATTGTTTAATTGTTCACAAAATTATGAACTATTAAACAATTAGTAAATAGCAATGGCTTATATGAGTATAAGTACCACCAGGGAGGGACTTTTTTGCATTTTTATTTTTTTGTTTTGAGCAATACTCATACCTTTGCCGTCCAATTCTCAATATTGCTCTTATAAAGATCGTATTTGGGAGAACCGCCCGGTGTAAAAACAGGGTAATTCGTTAAAACCAAAAATTAAAGAAATGGCAAAAGAAATCAGTGCCTTTGTAAAGCTGCAATGTAAAGGCGGCCAAGCCAATCCGGCGCCACCAATCGGCCCTGCACTGGGTGCGAAAGGTGTGAACATTATGGAGTTCTGCAAGCAATTCAACGCTCGTACGCAGGACAAAATGGGGAAAGTTCTTCCCGTAGTTATCACAGTATATGCTGACAAGTCTTTCGACTTCATCATCAAGACTCCGCCTGCTGCGGTACAATTGATGGAAGCGGCTAAAAAGCAAAAAGGTTCAAAAGAGCCTAACCGCGTAAAAGTGGGTAAGGTAACCTGGGACCAGGTAAAAGCTATAGCCGAAGATAAAATGGCGGACCTGAACTGTTTTACCACAGAGAGCGCTATGCGCATGGTAGCAGGTACTGCCCGCAGTATGGGTTTCACAGTAGAGGGCGCAGCTCCCTGGGATAATTAATCCATTGGTTCACCTTATTTAAAACATTGTAACAATGGCAACATTAAGCAAAAAAAGGAAAGCTGCAGAAGCTAAAATCGATAATTCAAAGCAATACACGCTGGCTGAAGCTGCGGGTATGATGAAAGATATTAACTGTACCAAGTTCGACAGCTCGGTTGACGTACACATACGCCTGGGTGTTGACCCTAAAAAAGCAGACCAGGCCATCCGTGGCACTGTAAGCCTGCCCCATGGTACAGGTAAAACAAAACGTGT
>JACFNS010000385.1 GCA_019454705.1 Taibaiella sp.
CAATGTTCTGGTTCTGCGACCAGCCCTGCTGTAACAGGATTGTTGTGGGTATAGTCTAAATATTTGAAAATGACTTCTGCTGTGTACAGTTCAATTGGTTTATTATGCTGTTGCCAAACCTGATGCTTCGTGTTATTGCTGTTGTCTGCAGCATATTGGGCAAACAGTTCAAGCATCCACTCCTTCCGGCTTTCTGATGGATTAGCTTTGATGGCTGCAACTAATTTTTCGGCAGTATGCTTTTTATGGTCTCTCAGGATATCTTCCATCGGTTTGTCGCGCGTGCCGATTATCAGGTGAACATGGTTGGTCATGATACACCAGGCATATACTTCCAATCCTTTTTGGGCGCTACAGTAGTTCAGGCTATCCAGTATTATTTTACAATATTCAGTTCTTGTAAACACATCTATCCAACCCACAATGCCGTAGGTAACAAAATACATCCTGTCCTGGTCATGGAATTTATATTTCCGGCTCATAACTAAAGATAGAAAACAAATCCTGTGTTGTTTATGGCACAAGAACGCTACACACATGCCAACGCTGCATTCTTGCGCCAACCAAGGGCAAACTATGGGATTTGATTCAAGAGTCGTTCAATGCATTCTAACCTCTGTTTATTTGTCATGTTTATAAAATTCTTGTCAAGCATTTTATAAAACCGATTACTATTAAATCTATTCTCTACAACGCTAAAGTTTTCTGAAGTATAAGCAGAATAGATGCTATTCTTTATCCGAATGTTATTATCCACATCCACAGTATATGATACATTAATCAATTCTTCGGTTTTACTAATTCTTCTGATCTTGTTTTGAGCCGAGAAATAGACATCATACACAATTTTCTTATCTACCACTGAATCATTTACTAGTGCAAAGCAAATAGTGGAATGGCCTAATATTTTAGAACTGATATCGTACACGTATATGTTTGAATTAACTGCTTGAGTACCATCATTTATGTTTAAAGAGAATACAAGTGATAAGAGTGAAAAAATGTTCATGTTATTTCTTATTGTGTTAATGTACAACGATGCAGTTTAATTATAAGAGGTATGATTGAAACGCATAAATACCAATAATTATTATGTCATCACGTGAATAAAAGCATATCCCCAAATTGGAAATATTAGCATGCTACTACCTTTAAAACGAGAACATTTTTAACTACCCCTTAAACCGACCACAATCAATTTCCCGCATATATTATTTGCTAAGCCGTATAGTGTTGAATTATACGGCTTTTTCTATATGTTGATAACATGTGCATTTTTACACGCCCTTAACATTGGGGTATAGCATTAGCCATTCTATTTCGTTAATTTTGGTATAAATCGTGAGATATGTATGATGATTTCATGGATGATGACTTGAATTCGCTGGATGATTTACTGAGGAGATACGAGGATGTGAAGAACGGAGAGTCGGCCGGCATAATGGACGAAGAAGACTTTGAACGTGTTATTGAATACTACTTTCAGAACAGTAACGAAGAACAGGCCCTCCTGGCATGTGAAATAGCCCGCACTTACTACCCCTTTTCCACTTCTGTATTATTGCTGAAGGCTGAGATACTGGTACAGTCCCAAAAATATGGACAGGCGGTGCACGCGCTGGACGAACTGGAGCAATACGACCAGGCCAACCTGGACGCTACTTTGCTGCGCTCAGATGTATTGGTGAGCCAGTTTAAATACGACCAGGCAGCGCTGTTCCTGGAGCAGCGGGCGGAGCTTTTTGAAGGCCGCGATAAGATAGAAGTGCTGCTGGAGCTGACGGATGTATATGACGAATGCGAGGAGTTTGACGCGGTGTTTGACACACTGCACCGCGTGCTGAAAATAGACCCGCGCAATGAAGAGGGCCTGCAGAAAATCTGCTTCTGGGCCGACTTTACCAAACGTTTTGAAGACAGCATAGCTATACACACCGTTATAACAGAGGAAGACCCCTACAATGCACTGGCATGGTTCAATATGGGTACTGCCTACCAGGGGTTGAAGCTGTACGAGAAAGCGATAGACTCGTATGAGTTTTGTGTGGCGATAGATGAGAAATTTGAATTCGCCTACCGCAATATGGCCGACGCCTATATGCGCCTGAAATGGTATGAGAAAGCTATAGAGGTGCTGGAGACGCATATGGAACTGGCGAAGCCCGAGGATGTGATATTTGAAGCTATAGGCTATTGCTGGGAGAAGAAAAAGAACTTTCAGCGGGCACGGTTTTTCTACCGCAAGGCATCGCAGCTAAGCCCGCAGGACGATAGTATATTCTACAAAATAGGCGAAACATACGCCCGCGAAAAACAATGGGAGAAAGCAGTGAAAGCCTACTCGGTAGCGCTGCACCTGGACAAAGAAAACGCGTCGTACTGTATGGCCATAGGTAACTGCCTGATGGAAATGGACGCGGAAAATGAAGCACTTGTTTGCTACCTGAACGCTGTAAAGCTGAAGCCGGCTAACAAAACCACCTGGCTGGCACTCATCAAGGGGCTGTACATAGCAGGTTATTACGATGAGGCGCTGACACAGCTGGAGATAGCCCGCGAAAATTGCGGCGACAAGGCGGACTTCAGGTATTTCCAGGCGGCAGCATTATTCGAGCTGGGTAAATCGAAAGAAGCACAGGTGCAACTGGAGCGTGCACTGAAACTGGCGCCTACCAAGGTGAAGATGTTCACGGCACTGAACCCTGAATACCTGCGCCGTAGCACTGTATCGGAGCTGATAGCCCGGTATAAGAAGAAATAGTTTTTATATCATTAAGGATAGTTTTGCCCCGGCCATTAAGCCGGGGCAAATAATTGTGTGTAGTGTTAGCTCAATATTTATTTAGGCTAAAGCCTTCATTGATTTAATCATTACCCACCCTGACTTTCAAGTCAGGGTGGGTAATGATTACCTGAAATATCTGAACCTCTAATCTTTTAGCTGTACCCT